>USSH01000285.1 GCA_900557435.1 uncultured Coprococcus sp.
ATATGAAGCTCAGGGAAAAGAGAATCCTGATAGAAAGTATGCCATAAAGGTTGGTGGAACTTCAAAGCATGACATAAGTTCTGATAACTTCAAGGAAACCAGTAGATTGCAGAGACGATTGTGTGAGGAATCCCCATATGTTGTCAGACTTATCAGCTACAAAGAGCTGCTGGTCTTACTCGATTATGATGACACCATCAATGATGTGATAGACACATCAGCAGTGAATGGCGGGTTATATGAGAATGTAGACAGGCGCTGCATTAAACTTCAGTTTGTGATAATGGAGAAGCTGGAGGAGGTCATAGTCAGGGACAAGATGAAAAATGTTTCCCTGACGCATCTTGAGCTGTATGATGAGGAGAAGATGATAGAATTTGCGTTGCAGATTGGCTTGGCTCTGAACACAGCACATCTTGACAATATACTGCACCGGGATGTGAAGCTGGACAATATTTTCTGGGATTCAAAGGAACAAGTGTTTAAGCTTGGAGACTTTGGCGTGGCAAAATGTACTGTGAATGGAGAGGCCAGCACCATATTGTATACGGATGGATATGGCGCTCCGGAGATCAAAAAGAAGAGTGGAATGGGTTATGGTGCAACCGCAGATATATACTCATTTGGAGTTGTGTTGTATCTCCTCATGAATAATCTTAGATTCCCATTGTCAAAAGAGACCTACATAGCCACAGGCGAAGCTCAATATGCAACGGATTTTGTATTTCCGGCAGCGGAAAATGCATCCGCAAGGATGTCGGGGATCATCAGGAAGATGTGCAGCTACAGACCGGAGGACAGGTACAAATCTATGGGAGCTGTTCTGAAGGATCTCAGGCATGCGCTGGAGGAAATCAAACAGAGCAGGAAACAGCCGCAGATAGAAGTGGACGAGTCGCTGGATATGCAGACGGTGACGTATAGGGATGACATTACCGATGACATTACCGATGATAGCAATGTTATTGAAGAGAAAAAATACAATGAGCTACAGAGAGTTCCTCAAGCCCCAAAGCATTATGAGAGTAATGAGCGTAAAGAGCTTATTGAGATAAAAGAGATTGCCAGAGATGATGATCTGCAATCAAATGATGATCTGCAATCAGAAGATGGATTGGATATTGATCGGGACGGTGATCCGGATGAATACGAAAAAGAATATGATGGCTTTGATGATCTGGTATATACTGGATTTGAAAGATACAGATGGGGAGTATGGGGATATGGTGTGCTCATAGTACTACTCATTATATTTATGCTGACAGGAACCGTGACCCGTATGCCGGAATTTAACAGCTGGGTGTTCTGGGGACTTGCGGCGCTGGTGATGTTTGAGGCGATTCTCCAGCGGCTGCAGCAGGGACATATTATGGTCGGACTCGTGGCCGTCGCGGCGCTGGTGTATGTAATGTATACGAAAGGTATAACGCTTCCGTATGTCATGCTGGCAGTGGCGGTATTGCTGGGTATGCCTCCTGTCACGGCATCATGTTCGCTGGGAGTGGCAGCGTGGGGGCTTTTAAATGTGACTATGAAAATTCAACTTCCGGGTTTTATGGAGCGCCATGATCTGGGCTTTTTATTCTTTAGTGGTCTGATAATCGTGCTGTGCTCGTTTTCTTTCTATAGATTAGACAATTGGGTTGATGATGCCAATGTTGGCTTGACCAGAGTGGGTATATCGCTGCTATTGCCTTTTCTATGTGTTGTCACCGGGATCGTCTTAGTTGTTCTCGATAAAACAGGAAGGTGTGATATTCCAGACCAGATAAACCGCCTCCATCTGATAAAGACTGGCGTGGTGGCGTTGATTGGCTGTCTGTTTGTTGATAACAGAAATGAGTATCTGCTCAATTATTATCTGGATGATGAGGAAGAGGAATATGAAGAAGAAAATAACCTGAATGAACATAAATAAAACATGAATAAAACATGAATAACACGTGGGTAGGACACGAATAAAACACGAACAACATTCAACAACACGTGGGTAAAACATATGTACATTCAGAGTTGAGTACAGGTTGATTGCCACGAAAAAGATTTTGCCAAATCAACGGGATAAGGGGATACAAATGCATACGCGATGGGAGAGAGAAGAAATTGAAAATATTCTGGAACAGCTTGAGAGGGGATATTACCCGTTTCCGGGATACAGATTTGTCCGTGAGGACGAAAAAATAAAAGTGCTTGGCGGTGGTGCGTCGGCCTGGGTATATGAAGCGGAATCCACAAAATCCCAAAAGAAAACATTTGCCATAAAGGTTTTGGGATTTTCTGATCTGTTTGCAGACAGTGAGATGTTCAGGCGGGAGATAAGCAATCAGAAGACAACTGCCGAATATGCAAAGTACATAGTGAAGATATATGATTATGTTGAACTCTTGGTCTGGATGGATACCGATAACAGAGTGGTGGACGTGCAGAAGAGGGAAGACATAGGCGATAACAATACGGATTTAAGTGGTGGTGACCTGCGAAATGTTCTGAACATGAATGGGACAAACGCTGACAATGGGGACATACGTATGATGAGGCTCCAGTTTATCTTGATGGAGCGGCTCACGCCTATATATAAAAAGCTCCGCTTTGACGATTGCGAAGTATTTCCCCATGAACTTACGGGATACAATGAGAAAGAAGTCCTGAAGCTGGCCAGAGACATATGTACGGCACTGGCTGGCGCACACAGCAACAATATCCTGCACAGGGACATAAAACCTCTGAATATATTTTATGATTATGAAAAAGAACATTACAAGCTGGGGGATTTCGGTATAGCAAGGGCGACAAGCGACGGAACGGCCAGCACCATAATGTACACTCCCGGATATGGTGCACCGGAGGTGGTGAGCCGCCAGGTGAAGAGATACGATAAGACAGCGGATATATATTCATTTGGAATGACACTGTACTTTCTCCTGAATAATATGAAAATGCCGGAAAAAAGTAAGATAAAGAGCGATATGTCTGACGAGGAGAAGATGACTGTCGACGTTAAGCCCTGCAATTGTTCTGATGAATTTTGGCGTGTGATCCGGAGAATGATAAGTTATGATCCTTCTGACAGATATCAGTCTGTGGACGAAATACTGACCGAGGTCGACGGAATGCTCATAAACGGTACCGTGGGATACCAGAAAAAGCACAAATACATATATGTTTTGTTTGGCGTAGCTGCAGCGATATGGGGCACGATCCTTATGGGGATCTCATTTGCCGACAGTTTTGAGCTGTCATTATCGATATTTACGTGTATCGTGCTTGCGCTGGCAACGATAAAGGGCGTCAAGATACTTGGTGGGAAAAAGACGGCCATGATGAGCTTTCTGATTTTGATTGCAGGAATAGTGGGATATATGTGCGACGGATTGAATGCAGCAGAGTTAGGTTGGGTCATCTGTCTTTTTGTACTGTCAGGAAAGATGACACTGATAGATGT
>USSH01000286.1 GCA_900557435.1 uncultured Coprococcus sp.
ATGGTACTCAAAGTTATTATGCTTGTTGTTTTCTTTGCAATCATGCTGGGAGTTGGATTTTACTCAAGAAAACACACAAAGGATGTGAATGGATTTGTTCTTGGCGGCAGAAGTGTTGGTCCGTGGCTCACGGCATTTGCCTATGGAACATCTTATTTTTCGGCGGTCATATTCATCGGATATGCCGGACAGTTTGGATGGAAGTATGGAATTGCATCCACATGGATAGGAATTGGAAACGCGCTGCTCGGTTCGCTGGTGGCATGGGTAGTTCTTGGAAGACGTACAAGACTGCTCACGCAGGAGCTTGACACGAGAACTATGCCGGAGTTTTTCGAGAAGAGATATTCCAGCAAATCACTGAAACTGTTTTCATCGGTCATCATCTTTATATTCCTGATCCCTTACACTGCATCTCTGTACAACGGACTTTCCAGATTGTTTGGAATGGCGTTCAATGTTGATTATAAGATTTGCGTTATCGTAATGGCTGCACTTACAGGTATATATGTAATTGTCGGTGGCTACATGGCGACTGCGATCAACGACTTTATTCAGGGACTCATCATGCTCGTGGGAATCGTGGCAGTCATATATGCGGTACTTAACAACTATGGTGGACTCACAGGCGCGCTAGACAGTCTGGCAAGGATAAATGATCCTGCAGTGTCAGATACACCTGGTGTATTTGCATCATTCCTGGGACCTGACGTGTTCAATCTGTTCTGTGTTGTCGTGCTGACATCACTTGGAACATGGGGACTTCCACAGATGGTACAGAAGTTCTACGCCATCAAGGATGAGAGATCCATCAAGACAGGTACGGTTGTATCGACTCTATTTGCAATCATAGTTGCCGGTGGATGTTACTTCCTCGGTGGTTTTGGAAGACTGACAGGAACCGATGTTGCTGCAGAGGGATTCGATGCCATCATTCCACATCTGCTTGAGAAGCTTCCTGCAGCCCTTATGGGACTTGTGGTCATACTGGTGCTTTCAGCATCTATGTCCACACTTTCTTCGCTGGTCCTTACATCCAGTTCAACTCTGACCATTGACTTTATAAAACCGGTCATTGCTCCGAAGATGGATGAGAAGAAACAGATATTTGTCATGAGGATCATGCTCGTTATGTTCGTTGCTGTATCGGCTGTTATTGCCATCGTGCAGTACTCAAGCAGGATAACGTTCATAGCACAGCTCATGGGCGTCTCATGGGGGGCTATAGCAGGTGCGTTCCTTGCGCCGTTCCTGTATGGTTTATACTGGAAGAAGACGACAGTTGCAGCATGTTGGACATGTTTTGTATGGGGAACAGGAATCATGACGCTGAACTTTATAAGCAACACATGGGGATTGTTCAAATTCCCATCAGTGATGCAGTCACCTATCAACTGTGGTGCGGTTGCAATGGTGGGTGGTCTCATCATAGTTCCTATTGTGAGCCTGTTCACAAAGAAGCCTGACCAAAAGAAGGTCGAGGATGCCTTCTCATGCTACGAGGAGACGGTTACAGTAGCCCACAGAAAGGCACTTGACTAGCGCCGGATACACTTGCATACGGACACGGTATAAGCGGCGAAATATGTACATAGATATTACACGGTCTTTACACAAAACTTTGTTGAAAGGCCGTGTTTTTTATGTTAATATTATCAAGCGGTATTGTGCATTTGAGGCATGCTGTAATCTATGTGGCAGGAGGCGCAGGAAATGATCACACTGTACAGAACAGATGACAGAATTTTGAGTGAAATACAGGAATATGGTCCTGGAGCCTGGATAGTGATGACAAAGCCGACCATAGATGAGAGCAAGAGCATAGCAGAGAGATTTGAGATAGATCTGGCGGATGTAAGAGCTGCCCTGGATGATGAGGAGAGCTCGCGTGTTCAGGTGGAGGACAACTACACACTGATAATCGTGGACATCCCTTCTATAGAGATAAGAAATGAGAGAGAGGCGTACACCACAATCCCTCTTGGTATCATACTTGTTGCAGACTGTATCATCACCATATGTGCTGAGGAGACACCGGTACTTGAGGCGTTCATGGAAGGCAAGGTGAGGGAATTCAGCACCAAGAAGAGGATGAGGTTCATGTATCAGATACTCTACAGAAACTGTACAACATATCAGTATTATCTGAGAGTCATGGACAGAAGGAGAACGCTCATAGAGCAGCGTATCCAGGATGAGACTGAGGATACAGATCTCATAGATCTTCATGAGTTGGAATCAAACCTTGTATACTTCGCTACATCGCTGAGGGCAAATGGGGTAGTTCTCGACAAGCTGACCAGATATGGCAGGATCAAGCAGTATCCGGAGGACAAGGAATTGCTTGACGACGTTTTGGTGGAGAATAAGCAGGCTATAGAGATGACACAGATATATCGAGACATCATAAGCGGTACTAGGGAGCTCATGACCACGATCATCAACAACAGATTGAACAATGCCATGAAGTTTCTTGCAGCCATAACTATTGTCATGGCTGTTCCTACAGTCATATCGGGTGTATATGGAATGAATGTGGGCACGAAGTGGATGCCGTTTGCCAATGTACCGTATGGGTTTGAGATAGTGTGCGGTATAATATTTGTTATAAGTATTGTGATAGCTTTGATATTGAAGAAAAAGAAGATGCTCAAGCAGTAGAAAAAATCTGCTCAAGAGGTGGGAAGATTGTTCAAGCGTTAGGAAGAACTGCTCAAGCGCTAAGAGATTGATAAACAGGAATAGAATGTGTTGGAATGCCAGCATATAGCTATTGAAAATAGTATACATGTATAAATGCATTATTGTATTTAGGCGATTATGAAAACGGGAATTGTGAGAACAGTTCCCGTTTTGTTTTTTTATTTGTGTAACAAGCTGAAAACGCTATCTGTTTGTTTCAGGCAGTAGCGGTGTGCAAAAGTGTAGCTAGTTGTTGTTGATCGGTATTCCGTTCACCTCAACCTGATCGGATATCTGGATGACGATACACTTTCGTCCGTCAATCTCCATGGTTTCCACGAGATCCGTGCGCTCTGGATTTACCTTGATGACAACATCCGGAGTCTTCACCTCAAAAGTCTTGGTGTTTGCGACATTTGTTGCGTACATGACGGTTGACTTCTCACGTGGTACAACTATGGCTGGTTCATCCTCAGGGCTTTCAGATGCCTGTTCCGGCGGTGCTGCCGCAGCGGTTACCTTCTCGTAGTGGGTGTCAAAGTCTGCCATCTTGTCATCTGAAACCCCGCTTTCTGTCAGAAGATTCTTTATAGTGTTCTTTGAGAGGGTGAGAGGCTCAGGGTTGTCCTTTTGCTGCTCGATCATCTCATTGAGGTTGTCATGAATGGTTTTCACCATCTCATAGCTGCAGTCATCGCCGAGAGTTTCGGTGACAATCTCCTGAAATACATCCTTCTGTTCGCTGGCGGTTATAGGC
>USSH01000287.1 GCA_900557435.1 uncultured Coprococcus sp.
CGGTCTCCCAATGCAGTAGCTCTCAAATAAGATTCTGAAGCATCTGACACAACATTCTTGATATAACTTAAATAGTCTGCAGTAGAATCAATATTTTGATCTTTTATATACTTTATATATTTATCATAATTTGTAAGTTTCTTAACATCTTCTATAGTTACATTTAGTACTCCACTACTCCAGCACAAATACTCTATATACATAATAGGGGGTAATATATACTCCCCGCCCCTGCCTATACTGTCGCAAATACGACTTACGGAAGCTCCTACGCTGCCTGTTATAATAAAACATAATTCACCTGCATACCTTCGGGTAATTGACATAAAATCTGCTAATAAATCTTCATTTATCTTACAAACTTCATCTATAAGTATATTTAGCTTACCTTCGCTTATAAATTTATCATACAGGCATTTAAAATCTATACCTTCTTTAAATGTCGTCCCATCTATATATACTGTTGAATCCTTATTGTTCTCCTCTAACTGCAGTAATAAAACAGTTTTTCCAATTCTTCTGGAGCCAACTATACATGAGCAACCTGGTTTATTTAATATATTTTTTTCTATAATGTTATATATAAATCTTTTTGTCTTGAACATACTAACATTCACTATCCTCCTTTAAACAAACAGTTACAACGAACTTAATACGCTGTTAAACACTCTGTAATTGGAATCGTCGCTTGGTCTGCAGTATACAGCAAACTCGATATTCTTAAATGCGTATATATAATCCCTCACCACATTTGCCGCTGCAGTTGCCACGACCCGCGGTTCGTTACAGAATGCTCCGCAACCAAACGCCCCGAGTATTACTGTGTCTGCATGATTCATAACTGCACTGTCAAGTATCCTTCTGAGTCTTTTCTCATGGATGACCTGAAGTTCTCTATTGCTCAATGTCACCGCTCTCGTTCCATCTCCGGAATTATATCTATTGCTTGGTTTTTCCCTGAGATTTGGCGCCGCACATGTGATCACGTCAACTATATACCAGTCATCACGCTCCATCAGTTCCGGACGATCTGTATCAGTCTTGAATACCACGATATCCGGTGTGTATATGATGTCATCGTTATGTATCGGATCATGCGCCGCCCTGTGCGGTGTGTAGAACATCCCCCACATATCAGGGGTGTTCAGGCAGAAATACAGATTGGAACATCTGCAGAGACATTCCTCCTGAGCCCCCGCACCATTTACAACTCCGCCGCCTGGATTTGCCGCTGATGCAAAGTTATGCACTGCTACGTGATTTCCTTTATAGGCCTTTGCCGCCTCATAGGTTCTCTTCTTTGAGACAACCACATTTGCCTTCTTGTAAATATTCAGTTCAAGCGTTGGTATAACCTCAGTCTCCGCTATAAAGCACTGATTTGCCACCGATATCTTTGTGACAGCTGAAAGCTCTGCATCAGTCTTGCACATACGCTCTGTATCCTGAAATATACTTCTGTTCATCTCTCTGCGATCCATCTTATTTACACCCCTTTTACTGCTCTCCAATATATATAAGGCGGTCTACATACTCTCTCGCCTCGCCTTTGAATATCGGTATATCGTTGTCTATCACCCAGCCTCTGGAATTTTCGGTTCTGCTGCCATCTGTACATGACGTATTTTCATCTGCCTGCCCCCTGATGCAGCAGCTTCCTCTCTTACATGCCACCGGAAAGTAGTTCCAGTTTATATTCTTCTCAAGCATCAGCATATCCTGTATGTCACCGGTGGACTTGCCATGCATCTGCTTCTGTGAGAAATTGGCATGACCAACCATCTGTATCGAATTGCGGGATGCGTCGAGCTGCCTCCAATATATGAGATTCGTCACCTCTTCTTTTGGTATATTGAAGCATCTTGAATCAAACATCGCCCCGGCCTCACAGGCCTTATCAAGGACTTTGATATATTTGGGATCCTCCGTACCCTCTTCTTTTACCTCCTGCACTAGTCTGGCAAATACCTGATTGAATCTCATTGTGGCCATTGACGCGGATACAGAACAAAGCTTCTGTACCTCGTAGTCAAACCACGCCGAGGAGTTGATCTTTTCATAATCCACAAGTATAAGTGTGATCTCATCCGACTGGGTATATCCAAGTACACACCCCTGGATGTTCTCACACAGATATTTCATGGTCTCCTGCATAGCTCTCATAAAAACAGAATCAAACGGTCTCTTAAAATTCCTTGTATATGTATGAAATGCCTTGCCGTCTATTCGTATCGCAACAGGACAACGTCTCATAAGCTTTGTCTTCGGTATCTGCTCATAAAAATTCTTCATTCTGGTACCTATATCATCTCGAAGTCTTGCCACACTGCCACTTCCTTTCTTTCATATCTTTTAAATCTTTCATATATTTCAAGTCTTTCATATCTTTCAAATCTTCCGCATATTCATTTATTGATATGCCCTAGTTTATATCACATCCGGATGATTGGCTATAAACCCGTAGTTTAAAAATCTAAATGTTCCTCTTTACGCTTATAGCCGTGTATCAAAGTTCCCATTCTTTTCTGAATATCTCTATCCCAACCTTCATACACATCTTTCCGGCATAGTTTCCAGCCTTCTGAATGATTTCGGGTTCCTCTTTCAGACAGTCTTCATAAATTCTCTTTGGAAGATTCTTATAAATAATCTGCAGATCCTTCCTCTCGATCTTTTCGGGCAATATTCCTTCATCCACAAGCTTATTTACTATTTTCTTCACTCTGGCCTCTGTGACGATCGTTCGGACATATCTTTCTGCCTCATCCATGTCTGCTTTTTTCTGTGAATCATCCCTTTTCCTCATATTCTGCCTGCGGTAATCTACCTTTATCTCATAAAATTCCGGATTTACATACTTCAAAACATGTGGCTCACGTCCCTCCGAAAGAGCTGTCTGATTCTTTATGACAATTCCCTCCTGCTTGTTTCCATAGGCAGGATCATTTGCAAACTGTTTGCAGTGATCCCAGCTTATAAATTTCCCATAGTAGAGTTCATGTACATATGGAATACCACATTCTTCTGCAACAGATTTCACAGAGTCCTGAGACATCCACTGATCAGCATCTCCATCAAATATGCTGAACAGATAAAATTTGTCATAGTTATCTTTTTCATATATCACCGTATGTTTCACAAGCCACTCTCCGAAAAATATGTACTGTGGATACCTTGCAAATGGTTCCTTGTCCATTTTCTGAACGTATTCCCAGAATCCTCTTAAGTTCTGGTCCTTACTCAGCTCATTATTACGGCTGAACGCTCTGAGGACATCCTCTTTTTCGTCATACCGTATACTTGCATTGGCCCCATCCACTTTTTCCGTGATACTGATGATATCTCCAACCTGAAATGCCCCTGTGTTCACCGGGAGTGTGATATCA
>USSH01000288.1 GCA_900557435.1 uncultured Coprococcus sp.
GGAAAAGATTATTATACATACCTTCTTCAGTCTGCTGCCGGAACAGATAAGACTCCGGATGAGGTTGCGGAGATGCTTGACGATAACCTCTCACAGCTCATCACAGAGATGACATCAATAGCCATGACGGACTATGATTCGTATCAGTATCTGTATGACAACTATGATGATCTGTTTTCTGAATATAATGATGCTGAGCCATCAGAGATAATAGATAAACTCATGGAGACTGCCACGGAACATTATCCGGATTTCAAAGAGATAAGTTACACTGCAAAGAAACTTGACAAGAGCCTTGAGGACATACAGGAGAATACTCTTGCGTATTACATGTCCCCGGCATTTGACGATCAGGATAACAATCTCATAAGGGTAAATGGCAAGCATACAGATGGCATGTGGACGACACTTGCCCATGAGGGATATCCCGGACATATGCTTCAGAACGCATATTACATGTCCACCGATCCTGAACCGATAAGGACAGTTCTGAACTTCCTTGGATACAAAGAGGGATGGGCCATGTATGCATGCTATGATGCGATAAGCTATTACACATTTGAGGGTGCAAAGAATTCGGAGAATGTTGCGAGACTTTACCAGATAAATGATGAGCTTAATTATCTTGTGTGCGGAAGAATCGACATAGGTATAAATTACGAGGGCTGGAGCCTGCAGGACGCAAAAGATTATCTGAATGAAAAGGGATTAAACGGAGATGCGGCCGAGAATCTGTACACAACTATGATCGGAGATCCGGCGGTATATCAGAGCTATTCAACTGGCTATTACGAGCTTCAATCCATAAGAGATTATGCAGAGGATGAACTTGGCTCAAAGTTCGACCTCAAGGAGTTTAACACGGTGATTCTTGAAACCGGCCCATGTCAGTTCAACATACTGAAGGACCAGGTTGACAAATACATAGAGACGAAGAAGTAGATAAAGTAAAAAGAATAAAGAAACCAGAATAAAGAAACTAAAATAAAGAAACTAGAATAAAGCAACTAGAAAAAAAGGAAATAGAAAGAGCAGAAAGGGTTCCCATGAAATATGATCGGTACAAGATTGTGTTTTATGGGAATTTTTCTGTGTATGGAGCATATATTATATAGATTGCCATTGGGGTGGATGCATGGATATATCAGATGCGGCTTATTCTGAGAATTTCGTGGAGTATATAATCGAGTATAATGGCGACCGCGATTCTCTGAATGAGTATTATCGACCGTATGGGATGAGCATAATAGATGACAGGTATGCTGTAGCTTACCAGAGGATTCCTGATGATTATATGGAGAGTTTTTCGCGGCTTGAATATAATCTATTCCCAAGGGTGTACGGACTCATGGATGATGTGGGAGCTCTGGAGGCAATAGGGGCTGTAAACATACAGCAGGAGAGTATATTGGGGCTGACTGGGGCAGGTGTCCTGATCGGCATAGTTGATACGGGAATAGATATCTTTGGAAGTGCATTTGTGGAGATTGGAGGAATGTCAAAGATACTTGCGGCTTGGGACCAGACGGACAGGGAGGCTGGAAATGCCGCATTTGGCTATGGCAGGGAGTATAGTAAGGAGGAGATACAGGCTGCCGTGGACAGTGGACAGAAAATTCTGACGGATGCAACGGGGCACGGGACTTTTTGCGCGGGTACAGCTCTGAGTGCAGCACCATCATCGAAGCTGATCGTGGTAAAACTTAAACAGGCAAAAGAAAATCTGAGAAGATTCTATGGAATTCCGGCAGGGGCAGATGCCTATAGTGAGATAGACATAATGATGGCTGTAGCGTATCTTCTGGAACAGCAGAAAAAGTTAAGGATGCCAATGTGCATACTGATGCCAATGGGAACAAACAGTGGAAGCCATACCGGCGCAGGAGCCCTTGACAAATACATCAATAACATAGGTGAGCTTAGCGGTTTTGCGGTGGCTGTGGCAGGCGGCAATGAGGGGAGAGCGGGACACCATTACTCCGGCACAGTGATCGGAGAGTATGCAACGGTGGAGGTGGATGTGGCTCACAATGACAGCTTTACGCTGGAGATATGGGGACCATCCACCAACACCTACTCGGTAGCGATAGAGATTCCCGGGGGTGAATTCGTGGAGAGGATATCTCCGAGATATGACAAGAGTTCTATTGTTCGTCCGATATTTGGCGGTGGGATGATCTATGTGGATTATTTTCTGGTGGAGGATTCGGCGGGACAGGAGCTGGTCATGTTGAGATTTGTAACTCCGGCAAATGGAATATGGCGCGTGAGAGTGTATGGGAGCGGAAGCACTGAGCTCAGTTTCAATGCATGGCTTCCTATAAGCAATTTCATATCCCCGGATACAAGATTTGTTGTAAGCGACCCTCGTATCACGATCACAAGCCCGGGAGTGGCGGAGACTGCCATATGTACTTGCGCATATGACTACACAAATGGTAATCTGTATATTGAAAACAGCAGGGGATATACTGCTGACAAAAGGGTCAAACCTGATCTGCTGGCTCCGGGGGTGCATATATCAGGGGCTGGCTCAGGAGATGAGACTGTAATACGGAGTGGCACATCTGTGGCTGCAGCATATACAGCCGGATGCAGTGCATTGTTATTTGAATGGTCGTACGGCAGAAGACTTGTGCGAAATATCAATGGCAATCAGATTCGCGGATATCTCAGACGTGGGGCTGTGAGACCGGGAACCACGGGCGGACTGCTTGAGATCAGAGAGTATCCGAATCCTGAATGGGGATACGGCCTGCTCAATATATACAACACATTTGAAAGTCTCAGAAATGTTTAAAGTGACGAAAAGTGAATACTGAAATTCAGAAATGTTTAAAGATGAAGGAAAATGAATACTAAAATGGCGAACACTGAAATGGCGAACACTGAAATGGCGAACACTGAAATGGCGAACACTGAAAAGACGAACACAGAAATGACGAACACAGAAATGACGAACACAGAAATGACGAATACTGAAAAGACGAACACAGAGATGACAAACTCTACAAATGAGAGTACGAAGGCAAGTGTGGGAGCTGCTGAAGAAGACGTGAGAAATCCCGTTGTGAAGTGCGGAAGGATACAGCTTAAATCAGGGGGAGAACTGGTTGTGGGCAGCTCGGGCAGACATATAGAATATTTTTTCCCCGGACCTGACAAGAGATATGGAGGGGTACATATAACCATTCCGGGGGCGCAGATAACCGACTATATATCTGCATGGAAGGAGAATTTTGCAAGGTATAGCGAGCTGAAAGCGGAGAACAACAGAAATAATGTCGTGGAAACGGGCAGACTCAGGATGGTTATACGGACAGGATATATGGAAGGTGTGTACCTGAGGGGG
>USSH01000289.1 GCA_900557435.1 uncultured Coprococcus sp.
CAGAAAGTGTTCGGCATATAGCTGAAAATTGTTCTATGGATCTGGAAATAAATGAACAAATGAGTATAAGAAAAAGGCTGAGAGATAATAAAAGAAAGCTGCCGATATTGCTGGGAATTTTTGCTTTCTTAATTTGTGTTTATATAGAATCTCTCTATATATGGAGAATAGATGTGAGTGGCTGTGGAGATTATACGGAGGATGAGGTGATTGATATTATAGATAACTATTATCCTTGTCTTGGCAAAAAAAAGAAGAACATAGACGCCGATAAACTAGAGAAAATAATTTCTGATCGTCTTGAAAAAGTGTGCTGGGTATCATGTAGTATAAGGGGGACGAAACTTACAGTTCGTCTCAGTGAGTCAGTCGATGTTTTTACAGATCATACATCAGACAGGGCGTGTAATCTTGTGGCGACTATGGATTGCACCGTGTATTCTATAGTAACTTCCGCTGGCACTCCGTTGGTTAAAGCTGGCGATGAGATAAAAAAGGGCGATCAATTGATTTCCGGAACAGTGAATATATGTAATGATGATAGTGAAGTGGTGGATACAAAGTATGTACCCGCACAAGGGATCATAATAGGTCAGTGTAAAATTCCATATCGAGATGAAGTAAAATATGAATACTATAAAAAAAGCGTGATTGACAGTGACCTGGATTCTGTAAGGATTATAACCGGCAAGAAAATAATAAATATTTATAGTAGCGATAAAAAAAATAAAAATAACAAAGAAAATAAAGATGTATCTTTGAATTTCGACCAGGAACAGTCTGATTACTGGCTGCATATAGGAGACTTTTATCTGCCGGCAGGTGTGCAGATATCCAGATGTGATCATCTTGATGTAGAATGTAAAAGACGCCCTGAAAGTGAAGCAAAAAAGCTGGCAGAACAGCATATTGTGACATATATTGGCAAATTAAAGGAAAAAGGGGTGCAAATTGTACAAAAAAATGTTATTATTACTAGTAGGTCTGACAGCGTAATTGCCGAGGGAGAACTAGTTGTCAGAATGCCGGTAGGCATTCCGGAATTCTGATACAGACCATTATCACAATAGAATTAAAGTATCATTGAGTAAAGGACAGGAGATTAAGAATTGGGAGATTATTCAGAATCTATTACAGTGGCATCCAATTATGTCCAAACAGTATTTGGACAGTTTGATGTAAATATAAAAAAGATTGAAAAGATGTATAATGTATCTATGATACTCCGAGATGATAAGCTGAAAATTAACGGAGAAGAGGATAAAGTAAAACAATCAATACAGGTTGTGGAACAGTTGTTTGATATGGCTGAGCACGGGGCTGTTCTTGACGAACAGAAGGTTGATTATGTAATATCTATGGTCAGTGAACATCCTCAGGAAGCAAAAGAAAGTCTGGCTGATATAGACAGGGATATAATATGTCATACGACCAACGGTAAACCAATTAAACCAAAGACTTTAGGACAGCGTTCCTACGTTAATTCGATAGAAAAGTCAATGATAGTTTTTGGCGTGGGACCTGCGGGAACCGGAAAGACATATCTTGCTATGGCGAAGGCGATCACAGCTTTTAAGAACAATGAGGTTGGTAGGATTATTCTTACAAGACCAGCCATTGAAGCAGGAGAGAAACTTGGATTTTTGCCAGGGGATCTTCAGAGCAAGGTAGATCCGTACCTAAGACCCTTGTATGATGCATTATATGAGATTATGGGTGCAGATTCATTTATGAAGAATATGGAGAAAGGACTCATAGAAGTGGCGCCGCTTGCATATATGAGAGGTCGAACACTTGACAATGCATATATTGTCCTGGATGAGGCTCAGAATACAACGCCGGCTCAGATGAAGATGTTCCTCACACGTATAGGATTTGGCTCAAAAGCCATCATAACCGGCGATCTTTCACAGAAAGATCTGCCTCATGATGCACAGTCGGGACTTGACGTGGCGCTTAAAGTGCTAAAGGATATTGATGATATAAGCATATGCCATCTTACAAGCCTGGATGTTGTAAGACATCCTTTAGTTCAGAAGATTGTAAATGCATACGAAAAATATGAAGACAAGATGAGCAGACAGGGAAAAGGCAATAAAAACGGCAATTCCCCAAAAACTCAGAGAAATAGAGGAAAATAATATGTCAGTTAATATTGAGAATGAATATGGGAATATAGAAATAAAAAATTACGAAAAAGTGATCGAAGAGATCATAGATGCATCTCTTGATTTTCTAAAGTGCCCATATGAGTGTGAGGTCAATGTCCTTTTGACGGAC
The DNA here is from genome assembly GCA_900557435.1 of uncultured Coprococcus sp. Classification (GTDB taxonomy): domain Bacteria; phylum Bacillota; class Clostridia; order Lachnospirales; family Lachnospiraceae; genus Coprococcus. Next base: position 2,281 of record USSH01000289.1, read on the forward strand.
AATGACACCATACATGAAATCAATAACCAGCAGAGAAATATAGACAGAGCCACAGATGTTTTGTCGTTTCCTCTGATTGATTATACAATTCCTGGAAACTTTGATGGTCTCGAGGATAGCCGGTGTGACAACTTTGATCTTACTACAGGTGAACTGCTATTGGGAGATATCGTAATATCTATTGACAAGGTGTATGAGCAGGCAGCTGAGTACAATCACTCAAAGACGAGGGAACTGGCCTTTCTTGTAGCCCACAGCATGCTCCATTTATCTGGATATGATCATATGGAGGAAGATGAGCGTAAGGTCATGGAAGACATGCAGGAAAAAATACTTACTACGAAAGGATATACGAGAGACTATGAAGAAATCTAAAAAGGGATTAAAAAAGGGACTGGTACTCGCAACAGCAATGGTGATGGGATTATCATTGTTTGGATGTGGTTCCAAAGAGGAGACGCCTAGCACTGCTGCTACAACAGAGGCAAAAGCTGAGGTTGACGTATCACAGACAGATATGATGAAGTCTGCAGACGCCATAGATGAGACATTTCATGAGGGAGTATATAACGATCTTACAGGACAGTGGAACACAAAGAGGAAAGAAGAATATGGAAGACCACTTGCTGTTATGATCAACAATATAGAGAATGCAATTCCTCAATCTGGAATTGGTCAGGCTGATATTTTGTATGAATTTGTTGTTGAGGGTGGAATCACAAGAATGTTGGCAATATACAGTGATTATAGCAATCTTGAGAAGGTCGGTTCAATAAGAAGCTGCAGACCTTACTACGTTACAACAGCAATGGAGTATGATGCTATTTATATGCATTACGGACAGTCTCCACAGGGACAGGAGGAACTCGATAAGACTGGTATAGATCATATCAGTGGACTCGGTGGAGAGGGTTCGGTTTCATTCTACAGATCGTCAGACAGAGAGGCTCCTCACAATGTATTTACCAACAGTGATATGATAAAAGCTGGTCTGGACTATCTGGGATGCAGAACAGAGCACGAGAAGGATTTCAAGAGCAAATTTGAATTCAACGAAAAAGATA
>USSH01000290.1 GCA_900557435.1 uncultured Coprococcus sp.
TGTGAGCAATATGAAGACCATATATACTTCTGAAGAGAAAGCACAGGTGGTATCGGATACAGGTGTTGACGTTCTGGTCGAATATCCGTTTGACGATGCATTTGCTGCAACAGAGCCAGAGGCTTTTATCAGGGATATACTGGTGGATATGATGAGAGCCAGATATGTGGTGGTTGGAAGTGACTATAGATTTGGCAGAGACAGGAAAGGTGATGTGGAGACCTTGAAGAATCATGCTGAGGAGTATGGTTATAAGGTCATAGTCATAGACAAGCTGGAGCAGGATGACGAGGTGGTGAGTTCCACAGTCATAAGAAGAAATATATCCGAGGGCGACGTGAGAGCGGTAATACCGATGCTGGGAAGACCGTACAGCATGACCGGTGAGGTCGTGTCAGGAAAACAGCTTGGGAGGACTATTGGAATCCCAACCGCAAATATGCTGCCGCAGGATCATAAGCTATATCCGCCAGCGGGGGTGTATGCATCCAGGATAAAGATCGTAAAAGGCGAACATGCAGGACACGAGGATCCATTCAGAATGTATATGGGAATCACCAACATAGGTGATAATCCTACGGTGAATGATAATGGCAATATCACCATAGAGACCAATATATTTGATTTTGACAGGGATATATACGGCAATATCATAAAAGTTGAGCTTATACAGAGGATTCGCGGTGAGAAGAAATTTGCAGGTGTCGAGGAACTAAAGAATCAGATGTCAAACGACATAGATGCAGCAAAAAAAATAATTGCAGACAGTCAATTGGTAAAATAGCACAGAAAACATTGGCAAAAATGCGAATAAATAATGACGGGTTATTTGTTCTCATGCACAGGTTTTTTGTGCTATATTTCTATTAATAGGGAAATACAAGGAGGAAAGGTAAAATGAAAAAGGGAACAGGGAGCAGGATCCTGGCGTACGTTCTCGCTTTATGCATGATCATCGGCAGTATAACTTGGCCGGAGATCACAGCTAAGGCGGAGACTATCACAAAGGATCTGAAACCGGACACCGGCTGGAAGACGGTGACTGCGGCAACAGATGAATGGAGTGATTATGGAAAGGCGGAGATCAGATTTTCGCCTTCATCAGATCTGGCATCCATGAAGGCTATTGCGGATGCGGGATACAAGACGCTCAAGATCACATATGCGGTTGACACATTTACCGCTGCAAGTGGACAGAATGCGGGAGTTATGCCATTTGCATCATATGGATCTTCCTGGTCGAATAATGACAAGTGGATCGATCTGTCCAAGGCCGGTCAGTTTGAGGCCGTACTTGATCTGGCATCTATCAGCACAACAAGTACGGAGAAGGTGGCATTTGGAATACAGGTTGCCAATCTTCAGGAAAACAGCACGATCAAATTCAGGATCGTGTCAGCGGTTCTCTCAGGAACAAAGAGCACCTCTGGCGGCTCATCGGGGGAGTCTGGCGGTTCAGGCGACAGCGGGTCAGGCAGTGCAGATCTTGATTCAATTGGAAACACAAGTTCAAGCGTAACTGCAAGCCTTGCCGATGGAGATGGAACAGCCAAGGGAGATGGTTACTACGAGACAGAGATAACGATAAATAACAAGAGCAATTCATACATAGCAGACTGGATAGCAGTAGCTGATGTGAATGGTTCGGTAACTGCAGTTAAGGATTACAGCAGCTGGTCAGCCCTCAAGGGTGTATTCAGTGATAGAAAGCTGTACATATATCCAAACACATCCAAGAAGTCAGGTGCAGTAAATGCCGGTTCTAGCGTGAGCTATTCAAAGCTTGGCTATACAGGTACGGCAAACGGTGTGTCTATAACAGGTGTCAAGGTGTACTACAGCTCACAGTCGGGTGCATTTGACTCGTTTATCGGTTCGCTTTCATCATCATCTGGCGGAACCGGGGACAACACAGGTGAGATCAATACGGATGTTGAGTACAATTATGCAAAGCTTCTTCAGGAGTCACTGTATCTTTATGATGCGAATATGTGCGGAAGTGATGTATCTGCAAAGAGTGAGTTCTCTTGGAGATCAAACTGCCATACTGAGGATGCAAAAACAACATATAATGGAAAGACTGTGGATGTCAGCGGTGGATACCATGATGCGGGAGATCATGCCAAGTTTGGTCTGCCACAGGCATATTCGGCTACAGTTCTAGGACTTGCTCATATGGAGTTTGCTGAGGCATTTGCGGATACTGCTACAGAGGCACACTACAAGAGGATCATGGACAGATTCGTTGATTATTTCGAGAGATGCACAGTCCTTGGAAATGATGGCTCGGTTCAGGCTTTCTGTTATCAGGTCGGTGATGGAAATGTCGATCATGGATACTGGGGAGCTCCGGAAAAGCAGTCGTCCAGAAGTGGACAGGCAACATTCACATCAGATTCGGATACGTGTACAGATATCGTCTCAGAGACAGCGGCGGCACTTGCGGCATATTATATAAATTACAAGGACAAGAAAGCGCTTTCATATGCGGAGAAGCTTTTCACATATGCGGATACTAAGGCTAAGAAGAACAGCTCGGGTCCGGCATCAGGTTTCTATAACTCAGATTCGTGGGAAGATGACTATGCCCTCGCGGCAGCTCTTCTGTACAAGGCAACAGGTAAATCAGCGTATGCAACAAAATACAATAATGTATATGGTGGCAGAACAAATCCAAACTGGGCTCTTTGCTGGAATAATGTGGCTCAGGCGGCTCTGCTTTACAGTCCTAACTCATCCAAGAAGAGTGTGTTCGTGGAGAACCAGTCAGGACTTATAGCAAGCAAGACGCAGTCAGGAGATAACAACTTCTGCCTGATAGACAGCTGGGGATCGGCAAGATATAACACTGCTCATCAGATGACAGGTCTCATGTATGATACTATATATGGAAAGAATGATTATTCATCATGGGCAAATGGTCAGATGAAGTACATACTTGGCAACAATGCAGGTTCAAAGTGTTTTGTTGTCGGTTACAACAAGTATTCATCAAAGTACCCTCATCACAGAGCCTCAAGCGGATATCAGGGTTCTGTAACTGGAAATGCATATACAAAGCAGGCACATGTACTTGTCGGTGCTTTGGTTGGTGGCCCGGCGGGTTCGAGTACATCTTATGTAGATAGCTCGGAAGATTATAACCAGAACGAGGTTGCACTGGACTATAATGCAAGCCTTGTGGGTGCAGCAGCCGGACTTTATCTGTATGTGAAGAACAGCGGAACAGATGAGGAGAAGGAAGCACAGAAGGTTGTTCCAAAGAGCGAGGTGTCGTCAGAGCTCAGGACGATAAGTGGTGAGTCAGGTGGAAAT
>USSH01000291.1 GCA_900557435.1 uncultured Coprococcus sp.
CAATATATGACATATTTGATGTGTATTATCGGGGCAGGAGCAGAGGAATGGTTGTCAAGGCATTCCTTAGATACTGTGCTCACCAATATTTTATAAAAGATAAGAAGATTCCTTCTAATATTATGGAGGATTTGTATCGCGAGATAGAGAAGGGCAACATCAAAGATGAGATATCGAAGATGAGCATGCTTTATTATTTCAGTAACAGAGTTGGAAGATATACAGAGGAGCAGCAGGAATGGATCAGGACTACAGTCAGACAGTTTATAGAATTTAGTAAGATACTCCCATTCTTTAGAAAATTTGAGGCGATCGTCAAGCTTCCGGGGGATATGAAGTTTAAGACATATGTCATATTCAAGGGTGAGAGCGGCAGACAGGTATGGGTGAGCTACAGTTTTGGTCAGGAAAGCAGCAGCATGGCAAATTATAAATCAGAGAGAATGAACGAGATCATACCGGGGGTATACGTTAAGGAGGTTGTGGTATTCCACGGAGAATCCCTTATATACTCTATAGATGGCGTTGCGGGTGTATCGGTCGTTGTTGAGAGCGACATATTGAAGAACGAGACGTTCCATGGTGGCAGTGGCAGCAGTTTTGAACTTATCAACAGCATGATAGTAAGCCAGGAAACTAGAAATGATCACGAGCTCATACAGGCTATGGATACCTACCTATATGACAGACATTTCTTCGATGCAAATCTAATGTTGCTTTAACTTTTTTTCATAAGGAGGAATCCTTGTGAACTTCGCAGGCGCCGCGCGCAAGCGCACTTTAAATGCGCCTGCTCCACATTTTTAGAAGGAGGAACTTAAAATGGCTGACATACAGTTATATCTGGGTCTTGATCTTGGTCCGGAATATACACAGCTTAGTTATTATAATGCGGATAAGCGTGAGCCGGAATCGGTATATCACGAGGAGGCAAAAGATACATATATGCTTCCAAATATCATGTTTTATAGCGCATATCATAAGAAAACGGGCGATGGTCAGAATGGCTGTTATAAGTTTATAGATTTGTCGGGATGGTGTGCCGGTGCGAAGGCTTCAGCATATAGATTTGAGGAGAATGGTACTGTAGTTGACAGGGTATATGAGGAAACTATCAACAACGGAAGTATAGATGTGGAGGGAAGACGGTATAAGGCATCAGATCTTCTTGTCAAGATGCTCGTACTTCACATAAAACAGTTTACAGATACACTCGGCGGATTTGTGATAAAAAAACTCACTGTTACGGTGGCTGACACTGATCCACGAATAATCCACGCGGTTAAGGGATTGAAGACGGCACTCAGCTTAGATCAAGAACAGTTTAATATCGTCAGTCATCTTGACAGTGGTTTGTGTTACATATTTGCACAGCCTGAGCCACTTCGAAACAACAGCGTTGGACTTTTTGATTTCGGTAGAGATGGACTTGACTTTTATAGAATAGATATGACACGTAAGTACCCGCTTATAGTGACTACACAGCATACAAATTATCATGAGAGAATGAACCTAAGGAAATTCGGCAGATATCATGAGGATATGGACGAAGCATTTGCCGAGATAGTCAATGAGTGCATGGATCAGGTGTTTGTATCCTCTGTATTTCTCACAGGTGTCGGTTTTACCGATAACTGGATGAAGCAGTCGGCTGCGATCCTCTGCCAGGGACGCAGAGTGTTTGTAGGTCAGAACATATATACAAAGGGAGCCTGCTACAGATCACTTGGTGGAGTTTATACAGAGTCTCTCAGCAGATATTTTATAGATACTGAACAGACAGTAAAAACCAATATCGGCATCAACCTGATGGATGATAAAAATACATTCTGGCCAATCGTATACGGTGGACTTGAATGGTTCAATACAAGGGGCAAAATAGAGGTGTTCCTGGATGACACTCGCAGAATACAGATAGTATATCAGGATATACTGACAGAGAAGGAACTCCGTGAAACCATAGAGATATATGGATTGCCTGCGAGACCGCCAAAGACCACGAAACTTTCGATAGAGGTTGAGTATTATGGCGCTGATAAGGGCGCGATAGTCATAAGAGATCTTGGATTTGGCAATCTGTATCCAACTACAAATAAAATCTACAGAAAAGAATTTGATATATCGGCGATAAAGAAAAAACATGAAAAGAAGCTGGAGAGTGAACGCGTCAAGGCCGCTGAAGGTGATACGGAGGAATTGATAGGCGAAGATCCGGTGGACAGAGAAGCTGTATCGGATAGAGAAAAGCTGGAACAGGAGAGAATTGAGGCCGAGGAAGCAGCTGCGCAGGATGCGTTAAAGCATGAAATACACATGGATCTGGATGATCTGAGATACAGATCTGAGGATGATAAAGACAGCAATGAGGGTGTTGTATATTATGGAACAGCATCTCCGGACCCCGTGGGCAGAGATGAATCTGAAATGGATGCAGAACAGTCTGGAGAGGGTGAACCTGAACTAGATATGGAGCAGCCGGGAGATGACGAATCTGAGTCTGATGCGGACCAGCCGGATGGTGGTGAATCAGAGATAGACAGTGAAGGATCCGACGAAGCCTCTCTGGATGCGGAATATGAATCCAAGGGTAAGTCTACAGATATGGAAGATTCAGTTTCGGATATTGATGACACGGACGAAGCAGTGGAGAATAACGAATGTGATTCGGAAACTGTCAGCAATGGCAAGATCAAAACGGATACATATGAATCTGATGATTTTGAAGATGAAGATAATCTGGATTCAGACGACAAAGATTTGGATTCAGAAGACGAGGACAATCTGGATTCAGGAGATGACGGCGACTTGGATTCAGAAGAGGATCAGGATTCAGAAGGCTACGATTTCGGTTCAGAAGATGAGGATGATCGGGATTTAGAAGAAGACGAGCCGGAGCAGAGCAGAATTATGATACCAGCTTTCCTCAGAGGACAGAATTTTGATCCGGGTGAGTAACCGGTGCGACAGCTGATATAGATAAAGGGTGATACACAGATGAGTGGAATAATTATTTGCAAGACAAAAACTGCAGACAACCCATACACATTTCTCAATACTAAGATGTGCGTATATTCTTATGAAGAGTTGTGCTACTACATATTCAACAATATGGTTCTGGTTGGAAAGGATGATCTGACCGACAGACTTACAGCATGGCTTAGGGATGAACTTGAGATGGACGATCTGGCTGACAAGGTAGATGTACTTAATCAGAAGAATGCCTATATTCAGGATATCATGGTTGAGATACTCACATTTGGGGAATTCTATGGTACCGATGATATAAAGGCGTTTCTTGGTGAATGCAAGCG
>USSH01000292.1 GCA_900557435.1 uncultured Coprococcus sp.
ATTTAGGGGGTTTTTTAGGGGGTGATTTTACTTTTTGGATAGCTAGGTGCATTGATTGCGTTCATAACATGCCTTTCGGACGCAGTTAAAGAATTTGTTCCTGACAAGGTTACATATTCAGAAAAATAATATTAAAGCCGCAGAATTGCTGATATACAATTCTGCGGCTGTATTTTTTTTGCAAGATGGTATTGATTACATGCATGTTACTATTTGTTTGCTGCATCTATTCAGCAGATTTTGATAATGCATATTGTAGTTATCCAATTATATTATAGCATCGAATATCCGTAGCTGTTGACAATGGCCTCGATCTTCTTGCCGGCCTTGCACATAGGACACTTGTCGACGGAATAAGATGCGTAATCGTCTATATCCTTCTTGTTGAACAGAGAGTGAACCTCGTGTCCCGCTACTTCGTCGGTTGCAGAGAATATAGCTGAAATACCTGAAATGGTTCCACCGTAGTACTCGATACACTCAATACTCTGCTTTATAGTCTTTCCTGTTGTGGCTGAAGCCAGAAGCAGGAGGATATTTTTATCTTTGATCATAGGCTGGAGATTGTCTCTGAAGATCAGCTGACCTGATGAGTGAACCTCAGGTGTCATGATGTAAATGGTCTGGTGCTGGTTCATTGATACGATTCCGTTCTCAGTAAGGGCGTTTGCCAGATATGCACCTATGACTTCTGTGCCATCCATACATACGATGGTATCGACAATGGTGGTTGCCACGTACTCTGTTGCCATGGATTTGGCAGCAGCCAGAGCCATTTTTCTTCTGCTCTTGAGGGTTGTCATGTCGATGTATTTGTTGATATGGGAGTGGTTGGTTGCGAAATGTCCGTCAACCACCTTAATATCAAGTGCGTTGTTATAGGATGATGTAATCTTTGTTGTAATGTTTTCCATAGCCGTTGTTCTCCTTTTTTAAATTTGAAATATATTCGCAGAATATTTTGCGGGTAATCGCTGATTGAATATCCTGGTAAAGATCGTATTCTCATTAAACTTGCGTTATACAATTTCGAGAATTGTATTGACCAACAGGTCATCCTGTTTAGGGTTCATGAAACAGAATCTTATATATTTGTTGTCAAGACCTCTGATATCCGCACAGCTCCTTATGTAAAGTCCTTTTGGAAGACAATGTTCCATCACATCTCCGGCAGTAACTTCGTCCTTGAGGAGTTTTATCAGTATGAAGTTGGCTGATGGTTTGTAGAGCTTTATCGACTTGTGTGTGGAAAGTGCTGAGTATACAAGGTTGCGCTCGGTTTTTATAAGCTCTCTTGATTCGGAAATGTATTTGTCATCTGTGAACATTGCTGTTCCGGCGGCTTCGACAAGCTTGCCAATGCTGTATGGGAGACCGGTTATCTCCAGAGTCTTCTTCAGGACCGGGTTGGATGTGACCATATAGGCGAGTCTCAGCCCAGGCACCGCAAAGAACTTTGAAGTGTTTCTGAGGACGATCACATTCTCATATTTTGCTATGAGAGAGGTCGCAGAATTGGCGTTGATATCGTCGACGAAATCCATATATTCCTCATCAACCACCAGAGTGATATCGTTGCCGTCACATACCTTTGCAATAAATTCCATAGATTCGGCGTCTATTATCTGTGAAGTTGTTCCATTAGGATTGGATATAAATACCATGTCTATATCCTCGGTGAGCTTGGATATAAAATCTGCTATATCCAGATTAAAGTCATCCTCCTCGGGTGTGGAATAATACGTGATGTTACATCCGTTTAAGGTGAGCAGCTTTTCATAGTTCTGGGCCCCCGGAGTGATGAGTATTACATTCTTTGGAGATTCAAATTCACACAGTATCTTTACGAATTCGTATGAACTTCCCCCTACTATGATGTTGTCTGTGTCTACCCCTGAGTATGCTGATATGGCAGATTTTAATTTCTTCATGCTGCGATCCGGATAGATGGACAGCTGCCCCATACTGTCTGATATAGCTTTGGTAACAGATTCGGGAATCCCAAGCGGATTCATGTTGAGGTCGGCACGGACAGTTTCCACCTGACCGAGCAGATTCTCAGTAGTTAGATTGATAATCCCTTTTTTCATAAAAAAACCCCTTTTTCAGTTGTTTTAAGTTATTTTTCTGTTTTATATTGTTTAAAAAGAAACAATATTTTGCTATAATCATGTTATATGTCTATTAGTTAATTATACCGATTGGGGACTATAAATACAACCACAACAAGTAAAATTTGACAAAAAGACAACAGAATCAGATACAGGAGACCAGGCGATGAAGGGAATAGTTGAGCAGTATGCACGTGGCGAATTTAAGGTCGACAGGCCGGTTGTTGCCATATCAGTCAGCAGGATAGAATTGAATATCGAGGCAGGTACAGTGTATGACGGTGAGTTTTCGGTTGACACTACGAATAGCTGCCCAGTGAAGCTGATGGTGTACGACAGCCGCTATATACTGGATTTCAAGAGCCACACGTATGTGGGAAGAAAAAATACAGTGTGCTATTCGTTTGATGCCCGTGGACTGGAACAGGGCAAATCTTTTAAAGGTCATATCAACATAATCACAGATGGCGGTGAATTTTTAATTCCATATAACATAACGGTTATAGCTCCGTATATACAGACGGGAGACAGAAAGCTTGAGGATCTGTTTCAATTTGCGTCTTATGCAGAGGAGAACTGGGAAGATGCCATACGGATATTTGGCAGTGAGGATTTCGTGCGCACATTTATAGGCAGGGATGAAAAGCTGCGCAGAGTGTATGATACACTTGGATTGTCACTCTCAATAGGTCAGGCTATGGAAGAGTTTCTGGTGTATACACATAAGAAGAGAGCGCTTACACTGTCTGTTGCACAGAATGATCTACTGGTAGAGATGCCGAAGGAGCTGGTGCGTGCATCGGTACTTATAACTAAGAATACATGGGGATATACAAGCACCAAAATCGCGTCAGATTGTGATTTCCTGATACCTGAGACAAATATGCTCAAGTGGAACAGTTTTGACGGCAACACTTTTGAACTGACATTTCTGATAGATCCGCAGAAGATACATGACGGAGAGTCCGCGGGATACATATATATATGGAATACATATCAGAATATGAAGATCAGGGTCAGCATCAGGAAGCCGGAGGTTGTCAAGATGACACCGAAGAGCAGACAGACCAGATTCACGATAAAGAGGGCTGAGGAGGCTCTGATACGTTCATATATTGATTTTAGGACAGATAAGATAGACTTGGGCAAATACAATTCTTTACAAATCCATCGGATA
>USSH01000293.1 GCA_900557435.1 uncultured Coprococcus sp.
CGTATGAATCCTTTAAAATATAGTAGAACAGACTATATAAGTTATGCTATAGTGTTGATGTATCTGAGCTGCATGATAGTGTACAGATGTGTGATGTAGAAAATACTGCAGTCTTATTTCAGAATACACGCGTGCTTCAGGATCAAAAGCCGTTTGTATAGTAACTCAGATACATTGATAATTATAGAAAAGGATGTGGATGTGTCAGATACATTGATAATATAGAAAAGGGTATAGATGTGTCGGATATATCTCTAATATGAATATGAAAAGAGTAAAATTGATCGTTGCCTACGATGGAACAAATTATTGTGGATGGCAGGTTCAGATAAACGGAATAACGGTTGAGGAAGTCCTGAATAAGACACTCAGCGAGCTTTGTCATGAGGATATAAAGGTTATAGGTGCCAGCAGAACGGATTCAGGTGTACATGCACTGGGTAATGTGGCGGTGTTCGACACTGAATCAGGAATACCTGGAGAGAAGTTTTCATTTGCGCTTAATCAGCGGCTGCCGGAAGACATAAGGATACAGGAGTCATGCCAGGTGGCTGCCGATTTTCATCCGAGATACTGTGACACGATCAAGACATATGAATACAAGATATTAAACAGAAGATTTGATATGCCTACGGAGAGGCTGTACTCTACATTTGTATATTATCCGCTGGATGTAGACAAGATGAAAAGGGCTGCGGCAGTGCTGGTTGGGGAGCATGATTTCAAGAGCTTTTGTTCATCAAGGTCTCAGGTGGAGAATACAGTCCGTACAATAACAGATATAACCATAGATAAAGTTGGTGATATGATACATATAAGGATAAGTGGAAATGGTTTCCTGTACAATATGGTCCGCATCATAGTGGGAACTTTGATGAAAATAGGTCTTGGAATCTGGCCGGAGGACTGTATGGAGTCAATACTTGCGGCGAAGGATAGGACGAAAGCAGGGCCGAAAGCCGAAGCAAAGGGGCTTACTCTTGTGGAGATAAAATATCTGTAGACGTAAACTGCTGTAGACGTATAATATCTGCCGGGATAAGATAAAATTGCTAATAATATGTTGGCAGTTCATAAAATAGCGTGGTTATATTTTGTATATAATAACTTGGAAAAGCGGACTTGAAATAATTTAGAAACAAGAATAAAAGTGGACTTGATAAAATCTAGAAATAAGCATAAAAAGTGGATAACATCTAGTAAAACATTGAAAAATAGATGAAAAGCATTGTTGAAAATGCACAAAAAAATAATGAAAAGAAGAACCAATCGTGTTATACTTACATTGAAATGCTGATACATGACGGATATGTCAGGAATTGTTTCGAAGTGTTCGGAATATTTCAAGGTGTTTCAATGAAGATAACATGATTGGCTTTTTTATTTCGATTTTAGGAGGGCAAACGATGGCAAGATTTACATTACCAAGAGATTTATATCACGGAAAAGGTGCTTTGGAGGCACTCAAGACATTCAAGGGTAAGAGAGCAATGGTCTGTGTCGGAGGCGGATCTATGAAGAGATTTGGATTCCTTGACAGGGCGGTTCAGTACCTTGAGGAAGCAGGAATGGAAGTTAAATTATTTGAGGGAATCGAGCCGGATCCTTCGGTAGAGACGGTTATGAAGGGTGCAGCAGCCATGCTCGAATTTGAGCCGGATTGGATTGTTGCCATCGGTGGTGGTTCACCTATAGATGCAGCAAAGGCGATGTGGATAAAGTATGAATACCCGGATGCTACATTTGAGGATATGTGTAAGGTATTTGGAATCCCAGAGCTTAGAAAGAAGGCTCATTTCTGTGCTATTTCTTCAACATCGGGAACTGCAACAGAGGTTACAGCGTTCTCGATCATCACAGATTACGAGAAGGGAATCAAGTATCCTATAGCTGATTTCGAGATCACACCGGATGTTGCGATCGTAGATCCTGAGCTGGCAGAGACCATGCCTCAGAAGCTGGTTGCACACACAGGTATGGATGCCATGACTCATGCCATAGAGGCTTATGTGTCAACCGCAAACTGCGATTTCACCGATCCTTTGGCACTCCACGCTATCAAGATGATCCAGAACGATCTGGTTGGATCATATAATGGAGATATGGAGAAGCGAGACGCGATGCACAACGCACAGTGTCTTGCAGGTATGGCATTCTCCAATGCACTTCTCGGAATAGTTCATTCGATGGCTCACAAGACCGGAGCAGCATTTGCTGACTATGGCGCACATATCATCCACGGAGCAGCAAATGCGATGTACCTCCCGAAGGTTATCGCTTTCAATGCAAAGGATGAGACCGCAAAGGTTCGTTATGGAGAGATAGCAGACTTCATGGGACTTGGCGGTGAGACACTCGACGAAAAGGTATCACTTCTTATTGTGTATCTGCGTAAGATGAATGACGACCTGAACATCCCTCACTGTATCAAGAATTACGGACCAGACAGCTATCCATGTGAGCAGGGCTTTGTTCCAGAGAACGTATTCCTTGAGAGACTTCCTGAGATAGCTGCAAATGCGATACTTGATGCATGTACAGGCTCCAACCCAAGACAGCCAAGCCAGGAGGAGATGGAGAAATTGCTGAAGTGCTGTTACTATGATACAGAGGTGGATTTCTAAGGCAGGACGAATGAACATATAAAGTAAATTTCGTGTTATGAAAATAAAATAAGATAACATAGTATCCGGTGATGCAGATGCATCGCCGGATATTTTTTGTAAAAGGTAGTTGCTTATTACTACAGATTCGTGTATATTTGAAAGGCTGGCACGAGCAGCCAGAAAACATGGAAAAACTTGCATTTGCAGAATAAAAAATAGTTGACAACAAAATGTAATTATAATATACTTGCAAAGTATGCGAAGTTTATAAGTGTGTTTCGAACCAATGCCCCGGTAAGAGATGTACTGAATATACATTAGTAAAGAAGATTATAAAAGAATAATTTAGGAGGTACCACGATGAAGAGCTTTATGGCAAGCCCATCAACAATAGAGAGAAAGTGGTATGTAGTTGACGCTACAGGACATACTTTAGGTCGTCTTGCATCAGAGATCGCAAGCATTTTAAGAGGAAAGAACAAGCCAACATTTACACCACACATTGACACAGGTGATTATGTAATAGTAGTAAACGCTGACAAGATCCAGGTAACTGGTAAGAAGTTAGATCAGAAGGTATACTACAACCACTCAGATTATGTAGGTGGTATGAAAGAGACAACTCTTCGTGAGAAGATGGCTAAGAAGCCAGAGGATGTTATCTACCTTGCAGTTAAGGG
>USSH01000294.1 GCA_900557435.1 uncultured Coprococcus sp.
GCGAGTCTTCCTTTGATTTATTTTCTGCAGACCGCAAAGGAGAATCCTATGACGGCTCCCAACTTTTGCATGTTGCTTAGAAAGCATATTAACAATGGCAGGATAGTGGATGTTTATCAGCCGGGATTTGAACGAATTGTGGTTATAGTTATAGAACATCTCGATGAAATGGGAGATCTTAAGCGGAAGAAACTTATCATTGAGATCATGGGAAAACATAGCAACATAATATTTGCAACTGATGAAGACGTGATAATAGACAGTATAAAGCACATATCACATATGGTCAGTTCAGTGAGAGAGGTGCTTCCGGGAAGAAAATATGAGTATCCTCCAGCAGGTGGAAAGATTTCGCCACTGGAGATAACGGAGGCTGATTTTAAGGATAGAATCAGGCGTATGCCGACAAATGCCATAAAAGCAATATATCAGAATATAACTGGATTTTCTCCGTTGGCGGCGGCAGAGATATGCTATAGAGCGGGCGTTGATGGCAATGCTGCAACGGCAAGTTTTTCAGAAAGTGATATCCAGTCGATGGCAGATGCTTTTTCAGGAGTGGTGTCGGATATAAGAAATGGCAGATATACACCACAGATTGTACTCGATGGATATACACCTGTGGAATTTTCTTCGATCAATATGACGATGTATGGAGACATGACAATAGAGCATCGGGATAATATATCTCAGGTTTTAGATGAGTATTTTTATAGAAAAAGCGCTGTAACAAGAATAAGACAGAAATCAGCAGACCTTAGAAAGATTGTTTCAAATGCGATAGAGAGAACCAGTAAAAAATACGACCTTCAGTTAAAGCAGCTCAAGGATACTGAGTCGAGGGAGAAATACAGGGTATATGGAGAGCTTATAAATACGTATGGTTACGGAATAGCCCCAGGTGCAGACGGATTTGAGGCTTTGAATTATTATACGAATGAGATGATAAGGATTCCTCTCGATAAAACTATCTCTGTTATGGACAACTCAAAGAGGTATTTTGCAAAATACAACAAGCTAAAGAGGACGTATGAGGCGCTGACAAAACTCACAGTGGAGACAAGGGAAGAACTGGATCATTTGACATCGGTACAGACATTTCTTGATATGGCAATAGATGAGAACTCGCTTGCTCAGGTTAAAGAGGAACTCGTTGCATGCGGATACATCAAAGGACATTACGGACGAAAGGGAGATAAAAAATCACCAAAATCAAAACCGTTGCATTTCATCTCCAGCGATGGATTTCACATGTACGTAGGTAAGAATAATATACAGAACGATGAGCTTACATTTAAGCTGGCAAATGGTAGTGATATGTGGTTTCATGCAAAAAAGATGCCGGGATCGCATGTTATAGTGAGACTCGAGGGGGCCGGAGAACTTCCGGATTCCACATATGAAGAGGCAGCGAGGCTTGCGGCATATTATTCGTCGGGAAGGACTGCACCGAAGGTGGAAATTGACTACACAGAGCGCAGAAATATAAAAAAGCCGGCGGGGGCAAAACCTGGGTTTGTGATATATCACACCAATTATTCAATGATCGCAGAACCTCGGATCACGGGAATAAAAGAGGTGGAATAAAAGATCCGAAATAAAAGGAACTTGAATAAGAACTTGAATAAAAATATTTGTAATTTGATTTTTATGATTGCGTGAAGTATAATGATATATCTGTTGTCAGTAGTGATTATTATCTACATGCATAATTATAGGAGGACTTTTGAGATACATATGATTAATAGTATGACAGGATTTGGCCGAAGTGAAAAGGTCACAGATACATATAAGATTGTAGTGGAGATGAAATCTGTAAACCACAGATTTTGCGATATAAGCATTAAACTTCCTAAAAAGATAAGTTTCTTTGAGACATCAATAAGATCCTATCTGAAGAAATATATCGAGAGAGGAAAGATTGATGTATTTATTACATACGAAGACTATTCAGATGACAATGTAAAGCTGAAATATAATAGAGATGTAGCAGAAAAATACATGAGCTATTTTGGTGAGATGGCGAATGACTTTGGAATAGCGAATAACATCACGCCGGCAGTTCTGGGAAGATTTCCGGATGTTTTTACTGTTGAGGAACAGGAAATAGACACGGACGAGCTGTGGAAGATCCTTGAGATGTCACTTGATGAAGCAGCAGAGATGTTCGTGACATCCAGACGTACGGAAGGTGAGAATCTCCGAAAAGATCTCGTCGACAAGTTGGATGAAATGACAGAGGCTGTTGAATATATCGAAAGTGTGTCGCCTGGTCTTGTAGAAGAATATAGGCGTAAACTGACAGATAAGATAACAGAGGTTTTGAACAGTCCGGTTATTGATGAGAATAGAATTGCCACCGAGGTGGTAATCTATGCAGATAAGATATGTGTGGATGAGGAGACAGTTAGACTCAAGAGCCACATAGACAGTACAAGGAAGGTGCTTGAGGCTGGAGGATGTGTTGGAAGAAAACTTGACTTTATAGCGCAGGAGATGAACAGAGAGGCCAATACTATTTTGTCAAAGGCTAATTCACTGGATGTGTCGGACAAGGCTATTCAGCTCAAGACAGATATAGAAAAGGTTAGAGAGCAGATACAGAATCTGGAATAAAAAGTATCACGTTATAAAAAGAGGTATTGAATATGGCAGAGAATAAAAAAAGAGGTTCGCTCATAGTTATTTCAGGTTTTTCAGGTGTGGGCAAAGGGACAGTTGTAAAAAGGCTTGTGTCAGATTTTGGATACAATATTTCTGTCTCTGCAACTACAAGATCTCCGAGAGAAGGAGAGGTGGACGGTAGAGAATACTACTTCATGGGAAAATCAGAATTTGAGAATCTGATCGACTACGGCGGATTCATTGAGTGGACACAGTATGTTGAAAATTATTATGGAACTCCGAAAAAATACGTGGAGAAGAGTCTTGATGAAGGCAAAGATATAATATTGGAGATAGAGGTCATGGGAGCTCTGAATGTCAAGAGGCAGTTTCCTGATGCACTGCTCATATTTATCTCTGCTCCAAGTATATCAGAGCTGCGCAGCAGACTGTCCGGAAGAGGTACAGAATCGGAGGAGACTATAATAAAACGTCTGAAGAAAGCCACTGAAGAAGCTGAAGATATGGACAAGTACGATTATGTTGTGGTCAATGATGATCTGGAGGAGTGCATACGCACAGTTGACTCCGTCATTAAGAGCTATAGATGCCGCAGAGAAAATCAGATGAATTATATAGCAGGAATAAAAGAAGAGCTTGCAGAGATCAAGAAACTCT
>USSH01000295.1 GCA_900557435.1 uncultured Coprococcus sp.
TTTAATTATTACGTATATAAATCTTACTTCAATGCCAGACACAGTTTTAATGGTGACAGGGAGAAGATGCATGGGCATTCGTTCACGTTAGTCACTTATATAGGAATGAAGGATAAGAGTGAGGATATACCCTTTTTCAAGCTGGAGGCGATAGTTTCGGCGTTTGTTGACCAGTACAGAGGCAAGTATCTGAATGAACTTCCTGAGTTTCAGAAATGTGAGAACACGCTTGAGACATTGGGCGATTATTTCTATGAAGAACTCAAACGTAGAATTGAGAAGATTGGAATGGAGCTTTATCAGCTTGATATATCTGAAAATCCTCTTTGCGTGTATCAAGTGTCGGACAGACTGCTGCTGCCTACTATGAATATGGATACTAGCAACAGAAACTATCAAAAGATATTTGACGACATACTGAGACTTGAGAGTATGACAGGAGCAAACAACTTACAATAGATTTTACTACAAGAGAAGGCGTGATGATATGAAGAACAGAAGAACTAAAATGAAGAGACTTACAGGAATTATAACTGCGGTATGCATGGTGATCATCTTTTCAGGTGTTTCCATATTCGGAAGTCAGGCACAGACGTTCTACGACGGCAATGGCGGCAGCGTGGAAGTGACAACGGATGGCGAGTACATTTATCTGGAATACAGTGGTTCGTGGACTAATTACATTCAACAGACATTTGATATATCTGTGAATGGACAGACTGCCCCAGGGGCATTGTCCAGGCTGGTTATAAACACAGGTAACAACGGTGATGGATCATCATTCAGTGTGTTAAATGCATGGTATCAGGCGATTGATAACGCCACTGGTTATACGACAAACACAGGTGCATCATCATCTGGCTGGGGATATGCGAGCATGTCTTGGAATGCAAAAGTGCCGGTCAGCACATATGGAACAGATGTGCAGAATATAACAATAGGCTGGAATGGCGATACGGCCGAGATAGATATAGCAGGTGGTAGTTCTTCCTCAGAGGCGACCACTGAGGCTGAGAGTGAGACAACCACCGAGGCTGAGAGTGAGACAACCACCGAGGCTGTAAGCGAGACGACTACAGAAGCTGAGAGCGAGACAACCACAGAAACTATAAGCGAGGCGACTACAGAGACTGCAGAGAGCAGCACAGAAGCTGCGACTGAAGCTGCGACTGAGGATACCGCAGTGACAACAGAGCAGGTATCAGAGAATACAACAGAACAGAAATCTACTGAGGTTAGTACATCAGAGAGGACAACGGAGAATGTTACAACAGAGACAGGAACCACAGAGGAGATATCCGGACCAGTCACATCAGGTCTTGTGATCGATGGATATTATGGTGAGTGGAGCCAGTATCCGTCAGCGAATATAACATACAACAGCAACAATGGTTACTCGGTTCACAAGGGACAGCTTGCAGTGGAGAACGGAAGATTATATGTTCACTTTTCCATGAATGATCTGTATACATCCCAGATGCAGTTCCATCTGTGGAATATAACAGTAGATGGGAAGTCATGTGTGCTTAATGTACTCCCTGTGAATTCCGACGGTTCCATAAACTGGGGTGGTCAGACTAACGGCTTTGGAGCCGGAATATATAGGAATTTTGGCGTATTTGCAGGCTACTACAATGATGTGGATGGAGATGTGGCATTCACGGTATATGATCCTGCACACACAGAGACGGGCAAGGGTGATGAGATAGAGTTCTCCATATCACTTGACAAACTGGCAGATTATCTTGGCATAAAGCTGGATCAGGGTGCAACCATCACTGTGTCCAACCCTAATATAGGAGCGGAAGGTGTTACAATAACCGGAACGCCTACAGGCCCTTGGGTCGGTGCTGCTATAGCCATGCTCATGGCCATAGGCGGAGTAATAGTATATAGAAGAAAGAGAATATAAACTGCAGAATGTTATAGCAGGGTGTGAATATAAATGAGAGGAGGTGCATGTCGATGATGAATATAGTTTTTGTTATATTGTTGGTGCTTTGGATATATATATTGTCTGTACTGAAACGTGGAAAGCTGGATTTCTGGTATTTTATAACTGGAAGCATTGGAATTTTTGTGCTCATGCTCATCAAGGTGGAGCCTGTCGTTCTTGCACCTCTTCAGAAGAGCGTGTCTGCAGTTGCCGGCATGTTCGGCGATATGACAGGTATATATGAGGGATACTTCAACAAGAACATAGTGTTCATATCGACCGGTGATGCAAACCTGTCAATGTATATAGACTACGAGTGCTCAGGAATAGTGGAGATGCTGGCATTCCTGTCACTTCTGTGGTTCTTCCCTATGTATCACACGTACGAGAAGGTCGTCCTCAGCATAGTTGGACCAGCCCTGATATTTGCGGCAAATGTACTCAGGATATTCACCATATGTTTCATTGTCCATGTGTTTGGCGGCGGTTCGTACTTCGTTGCACACAGCATAATAGGACGTCTGGTATTCTATGCATGTACTGTCATTTTGTATTTCTTCGTGTTCACAAAGGCTCAGATCATCAGACAGAAGGTAGGAGGGTTCAGATATGACACTGATAACGCAGATTTTTCATAGCTCCATACTTTTCTGGGCGGCCTGGGTCATCATACCGATCGTCATGGAGATCATACCGACTATAGGCAATTTCTTCATACTTATAAAGAAGAAATTGATGTCAAGGAAGGAAAAGGCGATCAACTTCTCACCGGAGATAACACTTATCATACCTGTATACAATCAGGAACACAGCCTTCATAGATGTATAAGCTCCATAGATGCGTCAAGCTATCCTAACAGCAAGATATATATACTTGTTGTAAATAATATGAGCACGGACAAGAGCTTTGATGTATTCTGCAAATGTCAGGAGGAATTTCCTGATCTTACAATGAACTGGGTAAATTCAAGACAGGGAAAATCAAAGGCTCTCAATCTGGGACTTTTCAACAGCTACGGCAAATATATCATACACATAGACAGCGATGGTGTGCTTCAGAGGGATGCCATCAGGAATATGGTGACCAAATTCGAGAGAAATCCTGATATCGACTGCATGACCGGAACGATCATGACCAACCCTGAAATGGTCGATGATACTGACAGATTTGGGCTCAGACTGCTTAGAAAACTGGAGTTCTTTGAATACTGTCAGGCTTTCCTTGCTGGCAGGAATTTCCAGTCGGAGTTCAATAATATATTCACCCTGTCAGGTGCATTTTCAGCGTTCAGGCGATCAACCATCATGAAGACCAACATGTACAATACGGATACTGTGTG
>USSH01000296.1 GCA_900557435.1 uncultured Coprococcus sp.
GACAAGATCATGGTAGATCCAGGAATTGGATTTGCAAAGGACTTGAACCAGAATCTTCTCCTGATGAACAATCTTGAGCTGCTCCACAAGTGGAAGCTGCCTATACTACTTGGAACTTCGAGAAAGTCTATGATAGGGCTCACACTTGATCTTCCAGTCACAGAGCGCGAGGAGGGAACGGTGGCGACATCTGTTCTTGGACTTGTAAAGGGCTGTGATTTCTTCAGAGTACATAATGTAAAGAGCAACTACAGGGCACTCAAGATGACATATGCAATGTTGAATGCCAGATAGAAGGTGACAGATATGGACAAAATAAATATAAAGGGACTTGAGATATTCGCCCATCATGGAGTGTACCGCGAGGAGACTGTGCTTGGACAGAAGTTCATAGTGGATGTGTCGATGCATGTGTCTACAAGAGCTGCGGGAAGATCGGATGACCTTGATAAGTCTGTGAATTATGGATTGGTGTGCAATGATATCCAGGATATCATGAAGAATAAGAATTATAAGCTGATCGAGGCCGTGGCGGAGGAGATTGCAGATACGATACTCTTGAAATACGATGATGTGCGAGGTGTTGATGTGACTGTCAAAAAGCCTTGGGCACCGGTTTTGGTACATGTCGACAATGTATCGGTGTCTATAAGTAGAAAAAAGCATGTCGCATATCTGGGACTCGGTTCCAATATGGGAGATAGAGAATCATACCTCGACATGGCGATCGATGAACTCAACAAGGACAGATACACCAAGGTAACTAAGGTGTCGGATTTTATAGAGACAGAGCCGTATGGCGGGGTTGAACAGGATGATTTCCTGAATGGATGTCTCGAGATAGAGACTCTCAGGGAGCCGGAGGAACTGCTTGAGCTTGTCAATTCGATAGAGAAGGATGCGGGAAGAAAGAGGATAATACACTGGGGACCTAGGACTCTGGATATAGATATACTGCTTTTTGATGATCTGGTGTATGACAGCGATGACCTGCACATACCTCATGCAGAGATGCACAAGAGGGCATTTGTGCTGCAGCCACTGTCGGCGATAGCGGGCTACAAGCGGCATCCTCTTCTGGGCAGCACTGTTGATGAAATGGCAAGTAAACTTGACAAAAACAGTTGAAAAGCAGACCGAGGTTTATGGAAAGGTATATACATGGGTACTTTGGAAGAGATAAATGGTCTTGAAGATCAGATACAGAAACTGATAGACAGAAAGAATCAGTTGATAAAAGAGATAGGCGATGAGGACAGGCGGATGTTAGAGGTTCACAGCAGCTCGGATATAGTCCGTGAATTTCACCTCGTTGACAGGCTGAAGGTGGATGATGATACGGTTGTCGTGTATCAGGGAGTTCCCGGAGCGTACAGTCATCAGGCGATGCATGATTATTTTGGCAAGGATATCAAAAATATAAATGTGGCAAAGTTTGAGGACGTTGTGAAAGCTGTGAAGGATGGGGATGCAGACTACGGAGTCCTGCCTATAGAGAACTCCTCAGCCGGATTTGTAAATGGAATATATGATATGGTCGGCAGCAGTGGTCTTACCATAGTCGGAGGCGACGAGGTCAAGGTTGCCCATATGCTGATGGGACTTCCGGATGCAGAGATATCAGATATAAAGACCGTGTATTCCCATCCTCAGGGACTTATGCAGTGCAGTGAGTTCCTAGAGGCTTGCGGGTACGCCCAGTGCCCTGTTGCCAACACTGCGGTCGGTGCAGTGAAGGTGAGGGATGACGGGGACAGATCACAGGCGGCGATAGCCAGCGTGCTGGCAGCGGATATATATGGGCTTAAGATACTCAGGGATGACATAGTCAACAATGAGAACAATACGACCCGATTCATCATACTCTCGAAGAGAAAAGAATATGTGAAGACGTCGAAGAATATATCAATATGCTTTTCACTGCCGCATGAGAGCGGAACACTCTACAGCATACTTGGACATATAAAGCATGACGGACTCAACATGACAAGCATAGAGTCGAGACCTCTCAGGGGCAGAAAATGGGAATATTCATTCTTTATAACTCTTGAGGGGAGTCTGATGGATGCGGCTGCGATAGATGCGCTTGAGAGAATAGCGAAGGATTCAATGGATTTTAAGATTATAGGAACGTATTGATATATTATTTAACAGGAGGTGGGGAAAATGGCAAATAAAATATTTGCCGCCATCGATGTGGGATCCAACGAGTTGTCAATGAAGATATATGAGATAACTCCGAAAAAAGGGGCGAAGGAGATCGATTATGTCAACAGTACAGTTGAACTCGGAAGCGATACCTACAACAGTGGCAAGATCACAGAGGAATCAACAGTGAAGGTGTGCGAGATACTGAACAAATTCCGCAGAAAGATGAAAGAGTATGATGTGCGTGATTACAAGGCGTATGCATCTTCTGCCGTGCGTGAGGCGGAGAACTCAGTCATGGTTCTTGAGAGGATAAAACAGCACACAGGCATCGACGTTACGGTGCTCAGCAATTCAGAACAGAGGTTTATGAATTACAAGGCCTGCGCTGCAAAGTACAGATTTGGACAGGAGGAGACCAAGAACAGAGCTCTGCTTGATATCGGTGCGGGAAGTCTCCAGATATCCATATTTGACAAGCAGAATCTCATACAGACGCAGAATCTTCCTATAGGAGCAGTGAGGATCAGGGATTATCTGGCGAAATACGGTGCCGACACGGTTGCCCTTGAGAATATCATGGAGGAGTTCGTGTCGAATTTCATAGAGGAGTTCAGGAACCTCTTTATAAACGACAAGGATATAAAGAGCATCATAGCGATCGGTGATGGAATTGCGAACCTGAAGAAGGTCGGACCTGAGTTGAAGATTGTGGACAAGATCACAAGAGATCAGTTCAGAGTTCTCTACCACAAGGTTGTTGAGACCACTCCGGAGATCCTCTCTGAAAAGTATGGGGTTCCGTACGAGAGGGCAACGCTCATGCTGCCTATGGCGATCATATATCAGTCATTTCTGGACAACTCAAGGGCGGAGGACATAATAACCCCTGATGTAACTTTCTGTGACGGTATAGTTGCTGACTACATGGATAAGCATGGAACACTGCTTATAGATAAGGACTTTGACGAGGACATCATAGCGTCCGCCAACAGCATAGCAAAGAAGTACAAGGTCAACAGAAGGCATACGCAGAATGTAATGCAGAATGCCCTTGATATATTTGACTCATTCAAGGCCATACACGGACTTGGAAAGCGTGAGAGACTGCAGCTCCAGATAG
>USSH01000297.1 GCA_900557435.1 uncultured Coprococcus sp.
CCGAGGACAAGGGATATACATTTATCCATCCATTTGACGATCTCGATGTTGCCACAGGCCAGGGTTCTGTAGCTATGGAGATCATAAAGGAGCTTCCATTTGTGGATTACATACTCGTTCCTATCGGAGGCGGTGGTCTGGCAACAGGCGTTTCGACTCTTGCCAAGATGATGAATCCTAACATAAAGGTTATCGGTGTTGAACCGGCAGGTGCGAACTGTATGCAGGTCTCTCTTAAGAATAAGAAGGTTACAACCCTTCCGTATGTAGATACGATAGCAGATGGTACAGCCGTAAAGACACCTGGAAGCAAGATATTCCCATATATCCAGAAGAATATAGATGACATAATAACTGTCGAGGACAATGAGCTTATCGTTTCGTTCCTTGACATGCTAGAAAATCACAAGCTTTTGGTTGAGAACTCAGGTCTGCTCACGGTTGCTGCTCTCAAGCACCTTGACGTAAAAGGTGCAAAGGTTGTCAGCATATTGTCAGGTGGCAACATGGATATGATCACATTTGCATCGCTGGTACAGCATGGTCTTATCGCAAGAAGCAGAATATTTACAGTATCAACACTTCTTCCTGATAAGCCTGGTGCACTTATGAATATCTCTAAAGTAATTGCCGATCTTCAGGGAAATGTAATCAAGCTTGAACACAATCAGTTTGTTTCTATCAACAGAAATTCGGCTGTTGAGCTTGTCATAACCATGGAGGCATTTGGACCTGAGCACAAGCAGCTTATCATAAACACACTCGCCGATAAAGGCTACAAGCCAAAGGAAGTAATGACAAAGGGAATATACAATTAATTTGGATAACAAAGATAACAAGGACAACAAGGACAAGAAAATCAAGGAAATCAAGGAAATCAAGAGAATTACAATAACTGTAAATAAAAATAAAACTATCAGGTGCAGACAGGGTGACAATCTTTTTAAGGTACTCAGTGGTGCCGGCTATGTCTTCAGTGGTAACTGCGGAGGACGAGGAGCCTGTCAGCGCTGTATGGTGGATATATCGGATGAGGGCACTGTAAAAAGCTGCGGATATACTGTGACACGCGATATTGAGGTCACTGTTTGCAGTGATGGCATACCAATACTCACTTCATATGCCCAAGAAAATGACTCTAATGACATACCTGCAAAGACGGATGTGACGTTAGAGAATGACAAACAGATTGACTCTTCCACGCAGAAAAATCGTCTTGGAGCTGCAATTGACCTCGGTACGACAACCATTGCAATGGAGTTGGTCGACATGACAAATGGAGCCACGGTAGATAGACGAGGATTCATGAATCCACAGATAGAATACGGCAGCGATGTAATATCAAGAATCAGGGTTGGTTCGACTGACGATGGCCTATTCAAGCTCAGAAAAGCAGTGGTTCACAAACTTGCGTGCGGCTTACATGATATGGCTGATGGTACTGAAGGTATATCACGTGTGGTCATATCTGGCAACACGACTATGAACGCAATCTTGGAAGGATATACTCTTGACAATCTAGGTCATGCACCATTTATCATCAGCAATTCTGATGCTGAAACAATGTCCGGCAAAGATTTCTTTGGTGTAATATCAAGTGACGAAGCTTCGGTTGATGACTTTTCAAGTGATGACGCTTTTTCTGATATAAGTGTCACATGTCTGCCTAACCTTAGCGCATTTGTCGGGGCTGATGCGCTGTGTGGAGCTTTAGTTTGCGGTATAGACAGATCAGATTCATATCAGCTCTTTGCAGATCTTGGAACAAACGGAGAACTGATCCTGGCAAAACAGGGGATTGGATACGCAACCTCCTGTGCATGCGGCCCTGCATTTGAAGGGATGCTGAAAAGGGGAACAGCTGCGCCGACAACCGCTTTCGATCTGCTTGACAGACTCAATACATTACACATCGTAAGTGATGACGGCGTACTTGCAGATCAATATCTGGAGAATGGATACAGACTTGCCGGTGGCATGGTCATTGATATGGATATGATAAGGAACTTCCTGCTCGCCAAAGCTGCGATATGTGCAGGTATTGAATCCCTTATGGATATTGCCGGTATATGTGACCAGGATATTTCGAAAGTATATCTTGCCGGTGGATTTGGCTGTAGTCTGAGGATATCCAGCGCTGTTAGTTTAGGTCTCTTTCCGGAAAGTTTTCAGGAAAAAGCAGAATTTGCCGGCAACACATCACTTCATGGTGCACATAAGTGCTTGATTGATGAGACTTTTATTGATAGAATATATGAGTTTAAAGAGACTCTTACTGCGATCAATCTCGGAGAATTTGAGGGATTTGACAGGAGATATTACAGTCACATGGATCTGAGATCGTGGAGCCCGGATAACAATAAATAACATATAATACACAGATAAGAAGAACATGATATGAAATTACTAAGCATAGCAAGCGGCAGCAGTGGAAACTGCTATTACGTTGGAAATGACAGTACACACCTTCTCGTTGATGCAGGCATAAGCTGCAAGAGAGTTGAGACAGCTTTAAAGGATGAAGGACTTAAACCTTCGGAGCTGGACGGAGTTTTGGTAACTCACGAACATATAGACCATGTAAAAGGGATAGGTGTACTTGCGAGAAAACACGGTGTGCCTATATATGCCACGTCCGGAACCATCGCAGAGATGAAGAACATGTCATCACTTGGAAGCATAGATGAGGGTCTGTTCCATGAGGTTCGGCCAGATGAGAAGATATCCATAAAAGACATAACTATAGATCCTTCGTCAATCTGGCATGATGCTGCGGATCCTGTATGTTACAGCCTGTACGGTGATGGTAAAAAAGTGTCCATAGCAACAGATATGGGCAACTTCAATGATTATATAGTAAATAAACTTGACAACTCAGATATAATGGTAGTTGAAGCAAACCATGATGTGAGAATGCTTGAGGCAGGACCATATCCATACTATCTAAAGAGACGTATACTCGGAAACTACGGGCATCTGTCAAATGAACTGTCAGGACAGCTCATTTACAAACTTTTAAATAACCATGTAAGAGGGATTCTACTGGGGCATCTGAGCAAGGAAAACAATTTTGAAGAACTGGCATACGAGACAGTCAAGTTGGAGCTTGAGAACAATTCATACGCCAGTGATGTAAGGGAATTTGGACTGGCAGTTGCCAGAAGAGATTTGCCTATGTCCGCCATAGAGGCGTAGGTGAAATTTTTAGGAGTGAATAAGATGGGGTTCTGTATATA
>USSH01000298.1 GCA_900557435.1 uncultured Coprococcus sp.
CAACATCCAGTTCTTCGTAATAACCAGTTCAGAGGTTGAAAATGGTCTGCCACTTCCGTGTGGTGCATGGATGATAGCTGAATCAGAACAGAAGTTAAGGGATAGAATGCAGAATCAGCCACAGTCCTTGCTCAGAGCATATTCAAAGAACAGGTATTACACGGGACTGGATGTTGCAGCAAGAATCTGGGTAGGAAATTACAGTGGTGATGACTGTCAGACTATGGAGGACCTTGCAAGGCATGCATTTGATTCTGGTGCTGTGAGAAGAATAGGAGTTCTCAGGGCGGATGTTGATAATATGGGACAGGCTTTCACTTCGGGATTTGCTGAGAAGTATAATACGATATCACGTACAGCAACATTGTCAAGACAACTGTCGATGTTCTTCAAATGTTACATAAACACACTGCTCGCAGAAAAAGAATATATGATAGGTGAAAGCAGCGGTGGGCGTTCAGCAACCATAGTTTATTCAGGTGGTGATGACTTGTTTATAGTCGGAGCATGGAATGACATAGTGGAGCTCGCCGTTGATATAAGAAGAAATTTCAAGAAGTATACACTGGGAACACTTACTTTGTCGGCTGGAATAGGAATGTATGATTCGGGATATCCGATAAGCCGCATTGCATATGAGGTTGGAGATCTCGAGGAGGATTCTAAGAATCTGCCCGGTAAGGATGCGATCACGCTTTTGCCTGATGGCGAAGTTCATAAGATGGTATCCAATAAAGAGACTGTGTCTATATCGGATGCAACATATAACTGGGATATATTTGAGAAAAAAGTAATAGGAGAAAAATATAATACGATAAGAGATTTCTTTGACAATTCTAGCGAGAGGGGAAGTGCTTTTCTGTATAGGCTTTTGGAGTTGATCCGCGGAAGAGGAGAGTCTGTGAACTTTGCAAGATATGTGTATCTTCTGGCAAGACTGGAACCTGATAAGAAAGCAGATGAAAAGCAGCAGGAGCTCTATAAAGAATTCTCAAGAAAGATGTATAAGTGGATAGAGTCAGAGGAAGATTGCAGGCAGCTAAAGACAGCTATAAATATGTATGTATACATGACCAGAGAAAGTGAGGATGAGATATGATACTGGAAAAAGATACCTATGTGAAAAAAGCAGAGAATGTTATAAAAGAGTTGGCGAAGAATACAGACAGAAGAGGAGTTACCAAATGGATAACCACATCACAGATCAGAAACCTTCTTGCCATGTCCGCTGATATATATAATGAAGTGATAATGAGTGATGAAAAGTTATCTCCGGAATTGAGCTCTCGTATAGATTATCTCAGAGTGCGTTGTGTATACGAGGCAGGCAGGACGCCGGTTGTAAAGGAATTTATAGAAAAAGCCCAGATACTTCAGGCACTTGAAGAAGTGAAGGGAAGCCGTGAAAGATTTATATTGTTTAATCATTATATGGAAGCACTTGTTGCATATCACAGATATAACAGAGGAAAAGATAATTAAGGGGAGGAATGACTATGTACGCAAAGATACAGATAACAGGTAAACTTGAGGTCGTAACAGGAATGCATATAGGTGGAGGCAGTGCGTTTGCAGCAATAGGAGCAGTTGATTCATCTGTTATAAAAGATACACAGAGTAAGCTTCCGATGATACCGGGAAGCTCACTCAAGGGAAAGATGAGGACGTTGCTGGCAAAGAGTTATAATGAAAGGATAGTCGAACCTGATAATGATGCACCGGAGATAATCAGAGTATTCGGAAGTGCAAAGAAGGGACAGACTCATCCAAGCCGTATAATTGTGGCAGATATGATCATGAGCAACAGTGAAGAACTTCATAAGAAAGAAATCAACAGTATGACTGAGGTTAAGTTCGAAAACACCATAAGCAGACAGACCGCTGTGGCGAATCCAAGACAGATAGAACGAGTTATCCGTGGAGCACAGTTTGACTTGGATATTATATATGAGGTAGAGGCTGTTGATGAGATTCTGTCTGATATGAGACTTGTGGCTGAAGGTATGAAACTGCTTCAGTATGATTATCTGGGAGGCCATGGTTCAAGAGGATATGGAAAAGTTAAGTTCAATGATGTGCGTGCTGATGTAGTTGTCGGTGATGTGGAAGACGGCATCATGACAGAGGTAAATGATATGTTTGCTGCTGAATTATAGGAGGATGCTTATGAAATACAAGGCGTATAAATTGGCATTTACCAGCGGAATACATATAGGTAAAACAATGCTGGTGGACAGTAATCCTGGAATACATGCGGATACCTTATTTTCAGCGCTCTGTCAGGAAGCCTTGAAGATAGGGGAAGATACGCTTGCCGAGTTGTATGGGTATGCCTGTGATGGCAGGCTTCAGATATCGGATGCATTCCCTTATATAGGAAATACATGTTATCTGCCAAAGCCAATGAAAAGAATCGTTACTGAGAGTCAGGGTGATTCAACATTAAAAAAGCTATATAAGAAACTTACATATATTCCGGTTGATAAGCTCGATGTATATCTTCGAGGCGAATTAGATGCCAGACAGGAGACAAACAAAATTCGAGATCTGGGTCATTCAACAACCAGAACATCTGCAGCAGTACGTGGTAAAGTCGATACGGAGCCTTATCACGTTGGTGTGTACCAATTCAACGACGGAAATGGATTATACATCATACTGGGCTATGAGGATGAAAAAGTGTTAGATCTGATTGAAACGCTTTTGAAGTGCCTGTCATATAGCGGTATAGGAGGTAGAAGATCATCAGGACTTGGAAAATTTGGATTCGAAAGTATGAAAGTTGATAGATCGTTGGAGGATAGGCTCACGAGAACCGGTAAGGAGTATATGACATTATCAGTGTCATTGCCACAGGATGATGAGCTGGAGATGGCTCTGGATGGTGCAAACTATAAACTTATAAAGAGAAGCGGTTTTGTGTCATCATATACATACTCAGAAGAATATCTGAGAAAGAAAGACTTGTATGTACTTGATTCCGGTGCATGTGTTATCAATAAATACATGGGTTCTGTATATGATGTGTCTGCTGGCGGCCGGCACCCGGTATATAGATATGCAAAGCCTATGTTCCTGGAGGTGACCTGCGTATGATGAACACATTGAAGGTATATGATATAGAGCTTACAACCCGGGGACCGGTATTTGTGGGAAACGGAAATGAACTTAAGAAGAATGAATATTTTAATATAGGAAGAAGAAAGGTCGTTATAC
>USSH01000299.1 GCA_900557435.1 uncultured Coprococcus sp.
CAACGATATAGGATTTGATAATGACGATGGAGCCACCACAGTTCTCACTGCTAACAGCAAAGTCAAGAGTGGTCCGGTGATCATCAGAACCCGTACAGGAGAGAGAATCAGAATTGATAAGCCTATATTCTGTATAGGAAAGTCAACTCAGGGTGTTGATTATCAGGTTACTGACAATAACTCAGTCAGTCGTCGTCATGCGTACATCATCAATGTCAATGGTGTGTACTATCTGAGAGATAACAAGTCAACCAACCATACTTATCTTGGAGGTAAGATCATAAGCAGCGGTACAGATATGATGCTTATTGACGGTATCAGATTCAAGCTTGCAAATGAGGAGTTTACATTCAAGGAGAAGTAGGACAGATTTGATATAAGAGGAATATAATCATAATACCCCCATGCCACTCATAATATATGAGAGAGGCATGGGGGTATTTGTATGCGGGTATTTGCATATGGTTATTTAATTGGAACCTTCTCCACCGGCTTCTATATCTGGTTCTGAGGTGTTTGATGATCCCGAATCGTTGGAAGAATCGTCTGAGCTATTGCTCTGGGAACCTTCGATCGCAAGCATCGAGGCATCAACCTGAGATAAGTCAGAGGCCTCTGCACAGTAATAGTCGCCGTCGTCTGTTATCTTGACGGATACAACTACAGGATTTCTGTATTTCATATCTGTGGCTTTATTCTGGAGAATATCCGAAATTCCTTTTGCAAATTGGGTTTCATAATCCTCCTTGGTGGTGTTGTTGAATTCTCCGGCGGTCACTTTCTTGTTCATGTCTTCGATGTAAGCGAATACATCATCAAAAGCTTGGTTGAGAATATCCATAGGGTACACGGTCACATCAACAAAATAGTCATCGCCATTCTTGTAGGCCTGAGAAACCTCGTATTTTGCTTTTGAATATATGAGCTTGGCAGTGTCGTTAAAAATGTTTGTAACCTCGTCCGAATCTGCATTTGCAAGGGAGTAATGGTTTATGAGCTGACCTGACAGATAGTCTATGGTGTCATCGTACATGGTCTGGGCGTCAGCCTTTGATCCATCATTGTCATCTACATACCCATCGAAAGTACCTTTGTAGTTGACATCAAGTATGTTCTGCATATAAGCTTGATAAGCGGTTTTTTTCCTCTGAAGGCAGCCGGTCATAGATGCCAATGCAAGAGTGGTGACAAGTCCCAAAAGTAAAAGTTTGAAACGTTTTTTTAAGTGGTGTTTCATATATGTTAATCCTCCGTGTTGATCCTTTGTATTAAGAACTTAAGAAATGTTGTTTAGTAAAAATGTATATTTTTTATTGCATTATACAGCATAAACAATATAGCATAAAAAATTATGTTTGTAATCATAAAATGAATTAAATGGATTAAATAAAAGACAGAAACGGCAAAAGTGCTTTGCTTAAACTATTATGTGTGATATAATATGAACCATTGATGTGCGCATATGCTGCAGAGCTGTGGCAGAGGGCAAAAAGGGATGCCTTTGGAGTGTGCGTATATACTGGGAGAATATAATCTGACGTGTTATATATTCAAGCAACACATGATTACATTATAACGATCACAATTATAATTAAGTACTATCAGATTTGGAGGTAAAGTCATGGCAAAGCAGGTAGAAGAGATAACAGAAGACAGAACAGAGTCATCGTTTAAAACTGTAACATTCGGAGGATACGACAAGGCATCTGTTGATTATTATATTGAAGAACTTAAAGAAAAGCATAATAAAGAAGTTGAGGATCTGAAAGCGAATGTCAGCAAGCTCAGTGAGGCTGTACTCAGTCTTAAAACTATGAGAGAAGTGAACATGAGCGAATCCTCAAAGACTATAGAGACGCTGAAAAAGGCTAACGAGGAGCAGGAGAGTGAACTTGAATCACTCAAGGAGCAGGTGAATGCGTACAAGCAGAGAGAGCTGGAGAATGCAGGAAGATATGAGTCTATATCCCGTACCCTTCTTGAAGCGAGAGAGAACGCAGATGCGTTGATCGCACAGACAGAGAAGGAGTGCACAGATAAGAGGAATACAGTTACAGCTGAACTCGAAGCATATGAGACAGATGTAAAAGACAGATGTACTAAGCTTCAGACTGATACAGAGATTCAGTGTCAGCAGATGTACGATCAGACTGAGACAAAGTGCAACAATATGAAGGAAGAGGCATATTCAGAGGCGGAGAGAACAAGAAACAAGTCCCACTCTGATGCTGAGGCACTTACAGCGAAGACGGAATATGAGTGCAAGGTTATGCGCGAAGAGGCTCAGAAAGATGCAACTGAAACTCGAAATGCAGCTACAGACGATGCGACCAGACTTCGCAATAATGTTAAGAAGGAATGTGAGAGCGTGAGCAAGTATATGTCAGAGCTGCTTTCGTCACTTGATGGCGTTGTCGCAGCATGTGCTTCTACAAAGGAAGTTGCGGACAAGGCGTTCACAGGACTTAAAAGTGAAGCCACAGCTATGGTAACTGATTCGGATGATTCACAGCAGTAATATATATCGATAAAACAGATATTCGTGATATTGTATCACATACAGTGTTATGAGTTCTGTGCATCAGCATGAAACTTTTCTATGAGCTAATAATGTTATCATAGGAAAGTTTTATGTGTATAAAGGGGTATATACGAATCGGAGATAAATAGCAGAGATAAACAGATGGAGATAAATAGATGGAGATAAACGAACTTAGCAGTTATTCAGATTTTTTAGGAATCGTAGAATATCCGGCTGTGGTGTTCTGCGAGGACGGCGAAGTGTTGAGTGTCAACAATACAGCGGTTAAGATTATAGGATCTAATGTTGAGACTCTTAGCATGGAGCCGGATAAATTTATGATAAGTGATGAATTTTGGCCTATGCTTGAGGAAAAGAAGGCGGTTATATGGCACAGGCTTGCTCTTATAGTGAATGATACTGACAAATATATAGTGAGCGGATTTATAAACCGATTCGAGTACAATGGCAAAAAAGCCTACATGGTATTATTTGAACTGAGATCAGATGTTACCATAGGAAGTGTGAGTTTAGAGCGAATAATCAATCATATAGGAGTTGTTGCGCTGTATTTGTATAAACCAGAGGGTGTGTGGAGAACCAGATATGTATCGAAGAATATATCTGAGTATGGATATACAGATGGTAATTTCTACAGTGGTCTGGTTGGTCTCAGCGATCTG
>USSH01000300.1 GCA_900557435.1 uncultured Coprococcus sp.
AAAGGGCACATTACTTTATAACGTGTGGTGGTCGCATGATGTATAAGATTCCGATCGAGCGGGATTATATTGTTGGGGAGATGACCGATATGAGTCGCAGCGAGAACTGGCAGGTTGCCCATCAGAGCGAACGGTACACACAGATGACGCTGTTCGATATAGGACTTCAAGGGGGAACCGCGATATGATGATCTTTACATGTGGTGACAATTATGAGAATGCAGCGTCCTGTATATATTCAGCGTGGGAGTATGCTCTGAAGGCCGGACATGACGATGTCAGGATAGTAAGAGAACCGGTTACGCAGCTGGACATGTTTGCAGAGTACGTGTATGTCGACGCTGACTCGGACAAGACAGAGAAGTTCACCAGATCGGTGAGAAGAATATCAAATCTGGTTTACAGGAATGTGTTCTATGCACTTCTTTCATGGCAGGAGGATGCAGTGGATGCAGTGTACAGATATCTTATTCTTGCGTTCAAAGTAGGAAAAGAGGTAGAGCATATGCTTATAAAGCCGGAAGTCATGCGGGTTATGGAGCTTGTGAGGAATGTCAGCAACGAGGCACACAGGTTTCGTGAGATGACGCGGTTCACATCGGTGGACAGAAAGGTGTATGTGAGCCATATAGAGCCTCGGTGTGATGTGTCGCTTCTTGTGGCGGAACATTTTGCTGACAGGATGCCGTCAGAACACTGGGTGATAGTTGACGATGGCAGACGCACGGCTGTGGTGCATCCGGCAGATGAACATATGTATGTGAAACATCTCACGGATGAGGAGTTCACGGCTCTGGGGCAGGCGGAGTACGAGACGGATGAATATACGGATATGTGGAGGACTTTCTTTAACGCGATAGCCATTGAACAGCGGGAAAACTACATATGCCAGAGAAATTTGTTTCCGCTTTGGATAAGGAAGCATGCCACGGAATTTAGGTAAATGCCATAAGTTGTTTCCAAACTGTTTTATAACAACTTATTATCAAGCATGTTTTCGATTTGTTATAAATTTGTTTTTTGACAAAAAATTCAAAAAATTCAAATTCGTTTTCAACAAAAAAAGCTTGAATTACCTAAAATAATATGATAATATCAATCCTTGTGATGTATTAATCATATTCCTTGCTCACAGACAGCTGTGGGCCAGAGACCATAAGGAGGTGCAATGTAATGAACAAATATGAATTGACTTTAGTTGTTAGTGCAAAGATTGATGAGGAAGCCAGAACAGCTGTTGTTGATAAGGTTAAGTCTTATATTGAGAAGGCTAACGCAACAATTACAGATGTTAACGAGTGTGGACTTAAGAAGCTTGCTTACGAGATTCAGAAGATGGGCGAAGCATACTACTACTTCATTCAGTTTGATGCAGATGCTGACGTTCCAGCTCAGCTTGAGGCTAACATTCGTATTATGGAATCAGTTCTTAGATATCTTTGCGTTAGATTAGACGCCGAGTAGGAGGTATTCTATAATGAACAAGGTAATATTGATGGGCCGTCTTACAAGAGACCCAGAAGTTAGATATTCACAGTCAAATTCGGGCGACGGTCAGATGGCCATCGCAAGATACACATTGGCTGTAGACAGAAGATATAATAGAAATGGCGACCAGAATGCAGATTTCATAGGCTGTGTTGCATTCGGTAAGAGTGCAGAGTTTGCAGAGAAGTATCTGAAGCAGGGTACTAAGATTGCAATAACAGGCAGAATTCAGACTGGTAGCTACACGAATAAGGATGGTAATAAGGTATACACAACAGATGTTGTCATTGAGGAGCAGGAGTTTGCAGAGAGCAAAGCTGCCAGTGGACAGTCATCAGGTGGTGGATATCAGCCAGCAGGAAGACCTGAGCCGAGCAATGCGGGAGCTGAGGGATTCATGAGTATACCGGAAGGCATAGAGGACGATTTACCATTCAAATAAAACAGGAGGTAAATACAATGGCTTACAACAAGACTGATAGAGCTGACGCTCCAATGAAGAGAAGAAATATCCGTAGAAGAAAGAAAGTCTGCGAGTATTGTGCTAATAAAGAGGCTGTGATCGATTACAAGGATTCAAACGCACTCAGAAAGTATATCTCAGAGAGAGGAAAGATCCTTCCAAGAAGAATCACAGGAACATGTGCTAAGCATCAGAGAGCAATCACAATTGCTGTAAAGAGAGCTAGACAGATCGCAGTATTACCATACGTTCAGGATTAATTCTTATCAGTGATAAGTATATACAGAACCGCTATTCAATGTTATTATTGGATAGTGGTTTTTTTATGTGATTTTATTGTATATTTTGTGTAAGGGATGTTAAAAAAAGAAAGGCAGAGGGAAAATGGCGGATACGGTAGTGAAGGTGAGCAATCTCACCAAGTCATACGGCAAAAATAAGGTTTTGTCGGATGTGAACATAACGCTTGAACGGGGAAAAATATATGGTTTTATAGGACAAAATGGTGCTGGAAAGACAACTATGATCAACCATATCAATGGACTCCTGTTCCCGGATGAGGGAACGATAGAACTGTTTGGAAGTTCGGACAAAAAAGGTTTGGTTCAGGCGAGGACAAGGATAGGAACTGTAAGTGAGCATGCGGGTTTACATGCGAATTACAGTGCGAGGGAAAATATAAAGTTCAATATGAAACTCAGGGGAATAGATAGTGATGAGTTGGTGCAGAGGACGATTGACAATGTAGGGCTCAGCGGCGTTGGAAACCAAAAGTTTCGTAATTTCTCTATGGGAATGAAGCAGAGACTTGCGATAGGCTGTGCTATGCTCTCGGGTCCGGAGCTGCTGTTGCTGGATGAACCGATAAACGGTCTTGACCCTGTAGGTATAGTGGAAATCAGAAATCTTTTGAAACAGCTCAATCAGAGGTTTGGGGTTACTATGCTCATATCAAGTCATATACTAACTGAACTCCATGAGCTGGCTACGGATTATATAATCATAGATCATGGATGTATAAAGGACTGTATCTCTGCACAGCAGCTGGATGAGAGGTGTGGACGTAGGATAAAACTCAAGACAAATGATGTGCAGAAGGTGCTGACAATACTTTCGGAGAGATACAACATCACTCAGGTGTTTGTAAACGGACCGGAGATAGTGATAGACAGACCGGTAGATCCAAATGAGTTTGCATGGGTATTGTACAACGAGAGAGTGTTTGTGTCAGAGTATCAC
>USSH01000301.1 GCA_900557435.1 uncultured Coprococcus sp.
GCACATACTAAGGAAGGTATCGACAATCTCCTTGAGATGATACTTCTCACAGCGGATGTGCTTGAGCTCAAGGCAAATCCTAACAGAAAGGCAAGAGGTATCGTCATCGAGGCTGAGCTTGACAAGGGACGTGGACCTGTTGCAACAATGCTTGTGCAGAAGGGTACACTTCACGTTGGAGATTACATCGCTGTAGGAGCGTCACACGGTAAGGTGCGTGCCATGACCAACTCAAGAGGTGAGAGAGTTACAGAGGCTCTTCCATCAACACCTGTACAGATCCAGGGACTTAACACAGTACCTGATGCAGGTGAGATATTCATGGCAGTTGACAATGAGAAGGAAGCCAGAACCATATCAGAGACATATATCTCACAGGGTAAGGAGAAGCTTCTTGCAGATACAAAGCAGAGAATGTCACTTGACGATCTGTACAGCCAGATCCAGGCCGGCAATCTCAAGGAACTCAAGATCATCATCAAGGCTGATGTACAGGGTTCAGTTGAGGCCGTTAAGCAGAGTCTCTTAAAGCTCTCAAATGACGAGGTCGTTATCAAGTGCATACATGCAGGTGTAGGTGCTATCAATGAGTCAGATATAATTCTTGCATCAGCATCCAATGCTATCGTAATCGGTTTCAACATCAGACCGGATGCGAGAGCAAAGGATATGGCTGACAGCGAGGGTGTAGATGTTCGTCTGTACAGAGTTATCTACAATGCAATAGAAGATATCGATTCAGCAATGAAGGGTATGCTTGATCCTATATATGAGGAGAAGATCATCGGTCACGCTGAGATCAGACAGACATACAAGGCATCTGGTATCGGTGTCATTGCAGGTTCATATGTTCTCGATGGTACGATCAACAGAAACTGCAGCGTAAGGATCACAAGAGAGGGCAATCTTATATTTGAAGGAAAGCTTGCTTCGCTCAAGAGATTTAAGGATGACGTAAAGGAAGTTAAGTCAGGATTTGAATGCGGTATGGTATTTGAGAACTTCCAGGATGTTGCAGAGGAAGATCAGATAGAGGCATACGAGATGGTAGAGGTACCAAGAAAGTAGTAAAAAATATGAGAAAAAACAGTGTAAAGAATAACAGGATAAATGGTGAGGTTCAGAGGGAACTGAGCAGGATCATAAGTCGTGAGATCAAGGATCCTAGAATATCACCTATGACATCAGTTGTTGATGTGGTTGTCACACCTGACCTCAAATTCTGTAAGGCATATATCAGTGTCCTGGGAGACCAGGATGCTGTTGATTCCACATTTGCAGGGCTGACCAGTGCGATGGGATATATCAGAAGAGAGCTTGCTCATTCTGTAAATCTTCGAAACACTCCAGAGATAACATTTATCATGGATCAGTCCATTGAGTATGGTGTTAACATGTCCTACAAGATAGACGAGGCTATTGGAAAGCACGGGGACGAGACAGAAGATATAACAGATGGTTCAGATGACAGTGAAGAATAGTGAAAAATAATGGGAAATGGGCATTGTGGCAGTTGAGCATGTGTAAACTGTCACAATGCATATTCCTACATCGAGCCGACAGGAGGTATATATGAACGATCTTATAAGAGAGATAGAGAATGCAGACAGTATAGCCATAACAGGACATATCAATCCTGATGGTGACTGTATAGGTTCTACACTTGGAATGTATAACTATATAACAAGCAATTACCCTGGTAAGAAAGTTCAGGTATATCTTCAGGAATTTCCTGATGTATTCATGTTTTTGAATGGCGCATCTGAGGTTCAGCATGAGACTGATGATGAGACCTATGATCTGTTCATGTCACTCGATTGTGGGGATCCGGATAGATTCACTCCATTTGCACAGTATTATGAGACTGCAAAGAGGACGCTGTGCATAGATCATCATATATCCAACAAGGGCTTTGGCGATGTGTGCTATGTGGAGCCACAGGCGTGTTCTGCAGCGGAGGCAATCTTCAAACTCCTTGATGAGGATAAGATAAATCAGCCTTGCGCCGAGGCATTATACATGGGAATAGTTCATGACACTGGCGTGTTTAAACACAGCAATACGACAAGATCAGCTATGACGATTGCCGGAATTCTGATCGAGAAGGGAGCCAGACCAAGTTTTGTTATAGATGAAACATTTTATAAGAAGACTCTTACACAGAACAAGCTTCTGGGTTACGCACTGCTCGGTATGAAGCAGTTTGCAAATGGCAAGATTGCGCATACATTGCTTACTTTTGATGATTTCGAAAAGTTTGGTGCTTCAAAGATGGATACGGATGGCATAGTCGATCAGTTGAGACTCACATCAGGAACAGAAGTTGCATTTTTCATGTATCAGTCTGGGGAGAATGAGTATAAGATATCACTCAGAGCAAATGACATCGTGAATGTGAGCGAGATCGCATGCAGCCACGGCGGCGGCGGTCATGTAAAAGCAGCGGGATGTAATATAAAAGGCGATCCGGATAAGATAGTTGCAGAGATAGTCGCAGAGATTGAAAAGCAGCTGGGATAAAACAGCTTGTACGGATACAGAAATAGCCTTAACAGCTTAAAGTTTCTTGGATAGGAATAAATAATAATTATGATAGACGGTTTTATCAATATATATAAGGAGCAGGGCTTCACATCATTTGATGTGGTGGCAAAGCTCCGTGGTATACTAAAACAGAAAAAGATAGGTCATACCGGAACTCTCGATCCCATGGCGGAGGGAGTTCTTCTTGTGTGTCTGGGAAGTGCTACGAAGATGTGCGACCTGCTCACTGAGAAGAACAAGACATACACATGTACCATGCTTCTCGGAAAGACCAGCGACACCGAAGACGTGACAGGAGTCGTGACAGACGTGACAGATGTATATCCTGATGAGAAGACAGTCAGGTCTGCGGTGATGAGTTTTGTCGGTGACTATATGCAGATTCCACCGATGTATTCAGCCATCAAGGTGAATGGTAAGAAGCTCTATGAGCTGGCGAGAGCCGGACAGGTCATTGAGAGGGAGCCGAGACCTGTCACGATACATGGGATCACTATACAGTCAGTAGAACTTCCGAGAGTGACATTTGATGTGAGCTGTTCAAAGGGAACATACATCAGAAGCCTGTGCAGGGATATAGGAGAAAAGCTTGGCTGCGGTGCGGTGATGGAGAGGCTTGTGAGAACCGAGGTGAAGGGA
>USSH01000302.1 GCA_900557435.1 uncultured Coprococcus sp.
TGGTGGCGTGCCCGGTCCCATTCCATTCATATACCCCGGCGGTGGTGGCGTGCCCGGTCCCATTCCATTCATATATCCCGGTGGTGGTGGCGTGCCCGGTCCCATTCCGCTCGTATTTCCCGGTGATGCCGATCCCGTATTCGCATTACCCATATTATCTGCTGTTGCCTCAGATAAATGTTCTCCATCCTTATTTAATTCTTCTCCCATAAAATATCCTCCACTCCTTGTAAATTCCCAAATCCATATACAATAAATTGTACATTTTATCACACATATCTATTACCTTCTCTGCACTAGAGCAGACTCGTCAAGGCTCACAACTCTATCCATACACACAGGGGCTGTCAGCCTGTATGCAAAGCTTCCTGACTCAAATAAACAATACAATCTGCCATTGTATGAATATATCTGTTCCAATTTCTGCGGAAGCTTAAGTTCCTGCCTCGGCGTTTCGCTGCTATAGTTTGACCCGGATATTTTCCCTGATTTGATGTCATACACCTCTACTTTAGATTCATCTATACCGTATGATATCGAAAATATGATCTCATTTCTGTAAACCTGAAGTCCCTGAACTCTTCCGGGGATGTAAAACGCCTCATCCGGATCATCGGCAATTGCCGTTCCCCCATTCACTATCTTGTAACTGGCAGCCATACTATAGCCATTTTTCTCCTTTTTCCAATATCCCGCATATATGTGCCCATCATAATACGTTATAAATGATGTAGCAGGGAACATGACAGGACAAGTATTTCTATACGCTATAGCTGTATTCTGGCTATCGAAATTATACGCAACCATAGACTGAAGCGTCAGACAAGATATAGATGCATATTTCGTTCTGGTATTCTCCTCTTCCACTGACAAATATGAAGAGAACCACAAAACATCATTCTTATCATCATAGGCCAGCACGCCAGCATGAGTTGTATCCTTAAGAACGATCGTCTTGAGATATGCTCCAGTCTTTGAATCAAGCATGAATATAACTGATCTATGCGCCTTGGTCCTGCAATATGCGCTTATAAATGTATATTTATCAGTGACAGCGATCCCCTGCGGTGTCATGGAAGTGCAGCTATCCGACTCTTTTGTCTCGCAATTGAGAGTCATCGCATAGTCAAGTCCCGGAATAGTCATCATATCATATGACCTCGTCATATCTGTATTGTACATACCCATATTGTAGAATTCTGACTCTGTCGACATCTCCCACATCTGTGCCAGGAAAGAACCATTGCTTACAGCATGTGTACTCGTGCTATCCGAAACACCTGGCAACTCATAATTTCTGCAAAACGCAACGCTATATAAGGCAATTACTCCTATCGATCCGAAATATAAAACCGCAAATGTCTTTATCAGCCGTCTAGGTATCTCCTTCGTTGACAGTAGGATCGCCATTCCCATATGGCATATAATTGTGACCAGCATCAGTGCATTTGTCAGCACATCCCCGTAACTTAAGAGCTGCAGTGGTATGCCGACAAACATTAACCAGTATGCCTTTTTCTTAACAGATAGCCTCAATATGCCAAGCCAGCCCTTTTTCTTCATAAACCATACCTGTATCGACTGCCATATAACGCACAATCCATACCCGATACACGCCACTCTCAAAAGCTGTCTGCACACGGCGACCATGATAGCTTCCAATGGCTGCCCGGCAGCATACATTGCCTGATAATACACTCCATATGACAACTGCCTGAGTCTCCATAGTATCATCATGATCATGGCTGCAAATGACACAAGGGCAAATATATTGGTGACCGTCTTTCTCCTGACTCCATCGCGATGTTCCTTCATATCCCGGTGCAGTTTTTTCTTTGCCTTTGTGAGGTCGCGAACATGTCTTTTTATCCTGCGAACTCTCCTGTATTCTGCACTAAGATACTTTAACGGAGCGTGCCGTTCTTTCATCTCATGATAATCTGCCTTTACACGTTCCAATTTCTTTTCTTCATCCACCAGCTCCTGCCTTACCGCCCTAAGTGCTGATCTACATGTAACGTATCCCTCCAGATCGATCTGTGCCTGTTCCTGCAGCTCCTCGACTTGTTTTTTCAACTTCTGTTCTTTATTCAATTTAGGCCTTTTTCTGTCTTTTTTATTATCTTTTCCGTCATCCCTCATGAATAAACTCCCGGCATATCTATCTATTCTTCAAAGTATTGTTTTATTTTATCTTCCATAAGACCAGAGCCGATAATTATGATTATTTCCTGCCCTTTATCAATGGGTTTTATCTCGGTCTTATGGACTGTGGCATTAAGCTCCAGCCAGCTGTCCTGTTCTACGCTAAAAAATCCCTTTATCCTGAACACATCTCCGCATTCTTTATCCGAAAATACCCGATTCACTATATCGACAAGCTGTTCTCTGGTAAAATTCCTGTTCATTATATATACAGAGCTATAGACATCGCTTTGTTTGAACCAAAGTTTTGTAAAATCATTGAGCTTATATCCGACTGACATAAATCTCTCATAGTCTTCACTGCCAAACAATTCCCAATCCTTTGTGATCACATCTCCGTCAAACCGGCGTCTGCACTGAAATTCCTCCAGAGTTTTATTCACAAATTCCTTTGTATGCGATATTTCATCTTCCGAAACTCCGCTCGTCTTACTCATGACCAAAGCTCCGCAGTTGGCGATTTCAGATGCAAGAACATACCTTGACTGTCTGGACATATCTGTATCAAGCTTTGCATCGACTATTGCAATAATGCTTCCAACCTCATACCACCTGTCAAGCGGTTCCTCATGAAGAGTATCAAAGAATTCATCTACATCAAATATTCCAGAAGGTTCCACAATAACCCTGTCATATCCGCTCATCCCCATTGCTATGAGTTTTGTCTTGAATCTTCTCTTATGGCAATCCTCTCCACAGCCTCCTGCCACCATCTCGGCATGACAATTAGGACCCATCAAATCCTGCAGCAGCATCATATCCACATTCACTGCACCATAATCGTTCTCCAATATTCCAACGTTGTATCCCTTATCAACCAAATATTTCACATATTTTCTGATAAATGTAGTCTTGCCTGATCCAAGGAATCCGGTTATCAAATCTATCTTTACCACAGTGTATGCCTCTCTTTCTCTGCGACCTTTGCACAATCCTCTGCAGCCATCTGAGCAGCATAAGG
>USSH01000303.1 GCA_900557435.1 uncultured Coprococcus sp.
C
Source organism: uncultured Coprococcus sp. (assembly GCA_900557435.1). Classification (GTDB taxonomy): domain Bacteria; phylum Bacillota; class Clostridia; order Lachnospirales; family Lachnospiraceae; genus Coprococcus. Next base: position 2 of record USSH01000303.1, read on the forward strand.
CCAGACTATTGACAATATCTGCATCTATCAATTCCCCTGTCGGTGATGCGCTTCCATATTTATACCAACCATCAGCCACCACAGCCTTTCCGCTCACAAAGTAATCATAATATCCATTTCGAACAAATATACCTGTTGCTGCCTTTCCATCAGTGTAATATGTACCATTATAGTATCCACTCAATTTTACCGAATAATCCTTATTGAAAATAAAATGAGTTATCTCTATATCCTTTCCATACTTTAAGCTGAGTTTGACTTTTCTTGTTGTTGAGTTATAATTCTGTGACGCAAGCATGTCAAATGATGTATCTGTATAACTTCCGTTATACTCTACATTGTCCTCACTATCATCCGCTACCACAAGGTATAATTTCGATCCGTATTTGATCAGAGCATATGTAACTCTGGTATCTGTGTCTTCTGCGCAGCCAAGGTAGTAGCTCTTTCCCTCTGCAAAGCTCAGTCTGAACATTCCATCTGTAGAATTGGAAAATACGTATGACTTAGCATCCATAGTCAAATCTTTTTCTTCCACCACACCAGACGGAACTGCTATGCCGCCCTTATCAGCATCCGCTGAAATCCGCGACATGTCTGATGCCCATACGTTATTTCCTGTTCCTACGATCCCAATAGACAATAAAGTTATCACAAAAGTCATGGCAAAAATCATTCTCCATGAACTTGTTCTCTTTCCCATGCTCGAATATTTCTCTAAACTATATCGTATCCAATTTCGTATATCTATCATCATTCCTCCTATGTCTCTCTTCTATATATCTTCTCTATATATTCTGCGTATCTTCTGCATATTAACCCATACTATCTTATAGTACACGATTTTGACTGCATGTGAAATATATAATCTGATATTTTTTTGAAAGAATAGACATAAGTCTCACTGCCCCTTCCATATTCTTATCATCCATATTCACAAATGGATCATCCATTATAAGCATTGGTTTTTCTCCCTTGTACATCACATCCACCAGTGCTGCCCTAGCACATATATCTGTCAGATCCTTAAGCCCCGCACTTAGCGTATGCTTATCCCTGTACATACCTTGATCCTTGTAGCTTATATTCATATCTGCATCAATCTGCATATCTGTGTGTGTATCATTTATCTGCGAATAATATGACATAAACGCTTCCATAACAGGTTCTGTATATCTTGCCGTAAATTTCTCCTTTGCTTTTCCCAGCAAATCATATGTTCTGGATATAAGCTCATACTTCACGATATCCCTGTCAAATTCCGGCTGTTTCTGTTCAAGCTGTAATGCGGTATTCCTTATTTCGTTCAGCTCAGCTGTCAGATCTGAAAGTTCAACCTCACACTCTGCAAGCCGGCTGTCCATATTCTCATAAATAGCTTTATTGTCAACCGATGTTTTTGACGTGGCCCTGTCCGTCATTCCATGGACTGCATTGCAGCGGACTTTGTAATCCTCCAGTCTCCTCTGTATCTCTATCAACTGACTGAACAGATCGTCTCCAGCTTCAAATCCCAGCTGCTCAATATATGTGCTGATCTCTCTCTTCACTGACTCGCACTCCATCCCTGTATTTCTCATAGTTTTTTGCAGGCGCTGTAGCTCTATAAGCTTTCTAAGTTTCACCACGTCATCATCAAATCTGTCAAAATGAGTGTGTATTCCATATTTGTCAATGATCGCTTTGAGTTTTACAATATTATCGTCTATTTCCCTCTTATCCAGTTCTATCAGTTCTATTATATCGTTATGTATCTTATATTCTTTTCCAGATGAATCGCCACCTCTATATTCATGCCCGGATGAGGCTGACGTAGTCTTTTCCACGCCGCTATATTTCAAATGAATGATAATTCCAGCCACAAAGGCTACCACCGATATCATGATTCCAAAGAACATCTGGTCTGTCCCTATCGTACCTTTCACTTTGAATATCAACGACAGTACCAGTACTAAGATCGCTCCAACGATCAACAGCATACATCCATGTCTTTTTTCTTTTGGGGAATTGTTATCATCTGTCTTGTCATCCTTTTCATATGGCTTACTATGCTCCATACTTTCAAGCTGTCTTTCCAGCCTGTCTATTTCCTGTCTGTTTTGCTTTATTTCATCCCATATAAAGATGCATGTGTCAAGCTCCATGTCAGATGGCAAATGTATATCTTCCGAGGTAAGATTGCGGTCAGGAAAATACGTCTTCACAATTCCTGTATACGCAGTATAATCTTCCTCTGTCATCTTAACTGCATCAAAACGAGCTCTCATTTTTTCGTATTCACGCGCCTTCTCAATCTCCATATTTAATTCATATTCATCGGGGATTGAGCCACAAAAAAAAGCTGCAGCTTTCTCCCTCTCTGATATGCTATGCTGATAATCTGCGGCTTCACTCCGCATCTTTTCTATCTGCTCTTTTTTCGCCCTGAGTAATTCTATCTGCCGCTCAACATTTTCTGATCGCCTCACCCGTTCTTTGAGTACAGATAATTCTTGTTTTCTTTTGTATAATTCCCCGGTTTTCTTGGTGGGTGACTTTGTGTTGACTACAGCTTTAAGTTCTGCACATGCTTTGTCATAATTATTGATATCTGATATATCACTATCTATATTACCAATCTTCGCGTTGATACCATCAGTTGCCCATGTATCACATTCATTCTGTCCTATATAAACCGTACGCCGAAATGATGCTGCATCAAGTTGAAATATCTCTTCACCTATATTGTCAGACATATCAGATATCTGCATATTTGTCTCTCCATCATAGAGAGCGCTCTTATCCTCACTCTTCTTTGAACCAAATGTCCTCTGAAGATTATATATTTTGCCCCCAGCCTCAAATCGTATCTCTCCGCCATATACGTCACCTGTCCATGGCTTATAGTATTTTCTCTCATTTTCCAGAAGGTTTCTCTTTGACTCTCCTTCAAATCCATAGAACATAATTCTTATGAATGCAGCAAATGTACTTTTTCCCCAGCCATTTTTTCTGACAAAGCAATTAAGTCCCTCTTCAAAATTATATTCCATATCTTTCAATTTTCCAAAACCGTCTATATAACATTTTATCAGTCTCATCTAGGCCAAACCTCCTCACCGTCAAGGGCTCTTACACCTGTCTGAATTATAAATGCCTTGTCCTCATCTGACATA
>USSH01000304.1 GCA_900557435.1 uncultured Coprococcus sp.
CTGCCGCCCTTTTTATAACAGCCACAAACGATAAGATCATACCCACCAGTACGCCATTGATGGTTCCCAGGATCAATACTCCAAGAAATGCGCCACAGAATATGTAGAATTCGCTTTTGCTCACCTTCCACAATTTCGCCGCCAGATCAAACTCCATTGCGCTATAAAGCGCTGATATCACAATAGCCGTAAGTACCGGCACCGGCAGATAGCCTATGAAGCCTGTTCCGCATAACAGTATGACTATCATTACAACTCCCGCCACTATTCCAGTGAGCTGGGTCCTGCCTCCATACTGTTCATTCATCGTCGTTCTGGAAACCGAGCCATTTATCGGACAACAGCCAGTAAATGCTGCAGCCAGATTTGCTGCACCAAATGCCAGAAGCTCCTGATTGTCGTCTATCTTATATCGATTCTTCTGAGCAAAGTTATTCTCCGCCAGCAGTGTCTCCGCCATAATGACCACAGCCACCGACAAGCTTACCGTAAGGATATTCGGGAGCATTCTCATGTCTATCTGCGGAACGATCAATGATGGAAGGTCTCTGCTAACCTTGGATAGGCAAACAATTCCATATTGATCCATATCGATAAAACAGGACATTATCGCGCCCGCCGCCATCACGCATATCGCCATTGGGAACTTTGGTATCACTCTTCTCGATATCAAAAGTATGATAAGCGCTATGACTCCCATAACTATAGATGGAACATTTGCAGACTTCACAGTTGTGGCTATATGTTCACAAAGCTCAAAAAGCTCTCCGGTTCCCGCCCCGGCACCGTAAAGTTTTGGTATCTGCATCAATATGATCGTTGCGCATATTCCGGATATAAATCCTCCCATGACAGGGGTTGATATGTAGTTTACCAGTTTTCCCGCCTTGAACAAGAAAAAAGCCAGCAGCCAGATTGCCGTAAAAAATGTTATCACGGGAACTATCCGCATCGCATCCTCAGTTCCGGGAGTTATCCCCATAGTGACCAGCGCGGCCCCCACCAGCGCCGCCGGTGCAGCATCAACTCCGAAGATAAACTGTCTTGATGTAGACAGCAATCCAAAAACTATTATCGGCAGCACCGAACCGTAAAGTCCATACACCGCCGGAAGTCCTGCTATCTGTGCATATCCCATGGATATTGGAATTGACACCGCTGCTATGATTATTCCCGCCAAAATATCTGGGAATATATTCTCTTTTTTATAATTTTTCAATGTATGACACAATGAAATCTTTGATACTTTTATAAGTCATCCCCCCTGTCATTCCGCTGTCTTGGTATAGCCACTCTCCTTACCGAACTTCTTATCCGAGCTTCACTGGCTGTCTGATTATATTGTCTGTATGGATATCTTGTATGCTTATCTTGTATGCTTATCTTACTTATCTCGTCTGCTTATCTTATCTGCTTACTCAATGTACCATCTGTTTTTTATATTGCTTTAGTCATCTCCATATAGCTCCGTTATTATAACATTTCGTTTTTCTATTTTTATTTGCTTTTTACGAATCTGATACAATTTTATCCTTAATTTGCTATTTTTTCAATGTAAGATACAAAGAGCTTTCTTTTTATACCTTGAAAGCATTTTTTTCGTATTTTAGGATAATTTTATCCCTCACGCCCTAAAATCTAGCTCATGAATACAACGGCCCTCAAGGTCATTCACGCCAGACTGTGGATTGTTCGCCTAAATCAAGCTCACAAAGACAACGATCCCCAAAGTCATTCACACCAAGCTGTGGATTGTTCGCCTATATCAATCTCATGAAGACAACACTCCCTGTTCTACGATATCTTACTATAGATCAAATTGAGAATTGCCATCTACCACCAAACTTTCCATCCAAATTCATGCCCAATTTATGCTATAAAAAATATTCCTTCACTATGTTCGCAACCTTTATCGGGTTAAGTGGACAATTCTTTGTTTCATATGTTGTGATCAGATTTATTGATGGAATTATATTGTGTGATATGTACATACATATTTTGTCTGAAGTTTTCCTGGCATAGTCCGGATTATCCATCATACCAAAATGTTCCCAAAAGAAATAATCTCCTGTACTTGGATGTCTAATCGTAAAGTCAGGAAAAACAACTCTATCCCCAAGATTTAATATACATTCATATCGGAATGGTACTTTATTCCAAAACAACTCCGCGGCAATCAGGCTTTCAGACTTAGACCTGACGACATGTCCGGATGCGGCATGGAAAATCAAACTCTCTGGAGAATATTCATTTTTTTCGTAAGGAGAATTACTCCACTCCTGTAATTTTTCTGTAACACATCCCCTTTCAGCTCTTAAAAGTTCCATATATTTGGGATTTTCTAATAACTCCGGAATTTTTCTTGAATAGCTTTTCGACTTTTCCAGATACATATCTATGCAGTCTTTATCAAACTGCACATCTGCTTTCAGATACTCTAGATACTTCTTATGTGCCATAATCAGCGCAATGTCCTTTTCTTTTTTGGGAATATACTTACGATTTCCTTCATTATCGCTCACAAACCATCTCGTATACCTGCCGCATTGCGTCACATAAAAATTTCCATTTGGCATGTCATTTATTTGTGAATCTAAATCTGATATTACATCAGATAATCTATCACTCTCCAAATGCATCATTTGTCCAAAAATAATATCACCCCCTAATAATTTTAAAGAAGTATAACATAACCACCGGATTGTGCAAACAACTTTACTCAACTTTATAAAAAGTTTATACAATGTTCCAAATTGTATATTTGTTTCATATATATGCGCAATTAAAACAATATCACTTACTATGTTGTTGATTAAGCTGTATAATGATGAAATGATGGAGCAATTGGTAAATCAGATCCTTTCTTTGTTTATCATATCTTGTTTTATTACACTCAACATCAATACAGAATTATACTAAATCACAACTCTAAAGATGCATGTGTGATAAATTTATCCTAAATTAAGTAAAAAACAGTTTCCAGGTACAAACTTCATGCCCTTTATACCTAGCACTACTAAATCGCGCATCTAAGGATAATTTTATCCCTCACGCCCTGAAATCAAGCTCACGAAGACAACTTTCCTCAAGGTCATTCACACCAGACTGTGGATCGTTCACCTGAATCAAGCTCACAAAGACAACGATCCTC
>USSH01000305.1 GCA_900557435.1 uncultured Coprococcus sp.
AGGCGTTCCACATACGATCTACGAGTGTGAAGGAGCCAGAACTTGTGCAATCGAGCTGAGAAGCTTTTCAAAGAATGCAGGCTTTACCGGAACCCGTCTTGGCTTCACGGTTGTACCAAAGGATCTGAAGGATGCAAACGGAGTTGCTTTACACGGACTTTGGGCCAGAAGACACGGAACGAAGTTCAATGGTGCTCCGTATATTGTACAGGCAGCGGGTGCTGCTGTATACAGTGAAGAGGGAAAGAAACAGACAGCAGAGCAGATCGCTTATTATATGAATAATGCAAAGATCATCAAGGAAGGCCTGGCATCTATGGGTTATACCGTATCCGGTGGTGTAAATGCACCATATATCTGGCTAAAGACACCGGATGGCATGAAGTCATGGGATTTCTTTGACTATCTGCTTGAGAACGCAAATGTAGTCGGAACCCCAGGTTCGGGATTCGGTCCAAGCGGCGAGGAATATTTCAGACTCACAGCGTTTGGAACATACGAGAACACAGTTGAAGCTATAGATAGAATAAAGAATCTTTAATATACAGCAATGGTCATCAAACTATAATTGATGACGGCTATGATGTGCGCAGAAGCCATGATGATCGCTTTTTGTACGTCTGCTATATGATATAAGACAACAGCCCGGGACTTCATTTTATGAGGAAAGTCCACGGGCTGTTTTTGTCTGTCGGTCTTTACTCATATATTCAGATTTGATATAATGATTCATAAGGGTGATTATATGCCAAAAACGGAGGTATTGAGATGAAGGATAACGGACTTTTGGTTCAGTATTTTACTGCGAATACAACCGATAGCCAGAATTTATGGAAGAAGGCAGCGGAGGATGCTGCAGTACTTAAAAAGATGGGGGCTACGGCTGTATGGTTTCCGCCTGCTACAAAGGGTGCGCAGGGCAAAGAGGATATGGGTTATGCACCGTATGATCTGTATGATCTGGGTGAATTTGATCAGAAAGGTTCAGTTGGAACCAGATACGGAACAAAGGATGAGTATCTGGCGGCCATCAAAGCTATGAAAGCGGAGGAGATTGACGTCTATGCTGATGTAGCAGTGAGACAGAAGCTTGGTGCAGATAAGATAGAGAAGGTATCTGCGGCGGACTTTAACTCCAAGGATATTCCTCAGATGATAGGAAATAAAAAGATTGTTGGAGCATTATCTAAGTTCACATTCCCAGGTAGAAAGACAAAATATTCGAAGTTCAAGTGGAACTGGAAACATTTTGCGGGAATAGACTGGCAGCAGGATGAATTCAAAAAGCGCGTGTGTGCGCTTGAGGGAAGAGATCCTGAGGAGGCAGAGAAAGAATTTTCAAAGTATGATTATATCATTGGAAGCGAGATAGATTTCTATAATCAGGAAGTATACGACGAACTCATGAATTGGGCGCAGTGGTATGAGAAGAATACAGATGTAGATGGTTTTAGATTTCAGGAGGCTGAGGCTATCCCCGCATGGTTTATAAAGGACTTTGTTGCGGCGGCTTCGGACATACCGGTGACAACAAGGAAGAAGACAGTTGAGGATGCTCCAGAATTTGTACATAAGGATATATTTGCGGTGGGAGATTTCTGGCATTGGAATGTAGATTACCTGAATGGTTATATAAAGGCGACGGATGGTCAGGCTGCTATGTTTGATGTGCCTCTGCATTTTAATTTCCATGACGCGTCTGTGGCTGACGGAGCTTATAATATGGCAGATCTGCTCAAGGGATCGCTTATGATGAGTAATCCGGAGAAAGCGGTTACATTTGTCGACAATCACGAATCCCAGGTTGGAGGCGTGCTTGAGTCATACGTTGAGGATTGGTTCAAACCGCTTGCGTATGCGGTCATTCTGCTCAGACAGCAGGGATATCCTTGTCTGTATATGGGCGATTACGCCGGCATACCTCAGGTAAAGGTTAAGTCCAAGAAGACGATACTTAACAAGATACTTAAGCTTAGAAAGAAATATGCTTATGGTGAGCAGCACGATTACTTTGATCATAGCGAAGTGGTTGGCTGGACCAGAGAAGGCGATGAGGAACACAAGGATTCCGGGCTTGCAGTTGTTATGTCAGATGGAGTTGGCGGTACCAAGAGAATGTATGTGGGAAGACAGTTTGCAGGTACGCACTTTGCTGACGTTATGGGCAATGCAAAGTATGATATAAAGATAGATGATGAAGGCTGTGGCGAGTTCTATGTGAATAGACGCGGACTTTCGGTATGGATCAAAAAAGATTGCAAATTATAAAAAAGTGGTATATAGTATAATTACTTTATCACACTAAAGTTGTGAAAGTTATAAAGGAGCTTGATTATGGGAAAAACAGTACACACAGAAGCAGTACAGGATCTGTTTGAGGCAATACTTACATTGGAGACAGAAGAAGAGTGCTTTGATTTCTTTGAGGATGTTTGTACGGTGAATGAGCTGTTATCTATAGCACAACGATTTGCAGTGGCAAAGATGCTGAAAGAAGACAATACATATCTCGAGGTTGCAGAGAAGACCGGGGCGTCGACTGCAACCATAAGCAGGGTCAACAGATCTCTGAATTATGGCAAGGATGGATATGAACTTGTATTCTCCAGAATGAAGAGTTTTCAACAGAATGGTGATTCTGACAAAACTGATGGCTCGAAATAACAGGAAGTGATCAAGAATAAAATAAAGACCGATACAGATTGTCATGTAGACTGACTGTCTGTATCGGTCTTTCGGTTTTTATAGTTAAGTTTAATAAGTTTGGTCTATATCACAGTTTGACTTGAAAGCAGATTCGGGTTTAGCGGTTGGATGTTGGCTTGTTGGATATCTGCTGCTTGGTTTTCTTGGCTGATGTCTGCTGTTCCTTGTTCCTTTGTGCCTGAGCCTTTGCTTTGGCTTCTTTTGCCTTTGCCTCGGCTTTTGCCCTAGCCTGAGCCTTTGCCTCAGCCTCTGATTCCAATCTCAGTTTATCAACCAAATGCTCTACATATTTTTTCTTGGCATATATATCAACAGACAGGAGTGATATCATACTAAGATCGTGCAGATATGAATCTTTTTCCGGGTCATACATGGCATCGGCTTTGTTGGCTGTTCGGACTATATCTTTTATGATATCTCCGTAG
>USSH01000306.1 GCA_900557435.1 uncultured Coprococcus sp.
AGTATCGTTATAGGTGCCACGCTCCTTGAACCATATATGCCTGAGACGACAGAGAAGATCATGGCTCAGCTCAACACAGAGAAGAGAAAAGTCACAGAGCTTGGCAAGTTCGGTCTGTACAAGTCAGGAACAAAGGTTACAGAGCAGCCTGAGATACTCTTTGCACGACTTGATGTGAGTGAGGTTATGGCAAAGGTAGCTGAGTTTGCTCCTATAGAGAAAGAATCAATGTACGAGCAGGCAAAGAAACAGAAGGAAGAAAAAGAGAATTCCGCTGAGACTAAGAAGATCAAGATAGCTGAGGCGAAGGTTCAGGCTCTCAAGAGCAATCCTGATGTTGTGGACAAAGAAGAGATAAGTATAGACGAATTTCAGAAGATGCAGCTTATGATCGGAGAGATCGTAGCCTGCGAGGAAGTACCAAATTCAAGAAAACTTCTCTGCTCACAGGTAAGCTTTGGCAAGAACAATGTAAAGCAGATCGTATCAGGAATCAAGGGAACATACTCAGCAGAAGATATGGTAGGTAAGAAGGTTGTGGCTATAGTAAATCTTAAGCCATGTAAGCTTGCCGGAGTTATATCAGAGGGTATGCTTTTGTGCGCTGAGGATCCGGAGGGCAATCTCTCACTTCTCACCACAGAGAAAGACTTCCCAGGTGGATGTTTTATAAGCTGATCTGGCATGCATAATAGAGCATATTAAATAGCAGAGGGGATCGTGGCACATGGTGGATAACATGGCGCTGTGATCCCCTTTGTATATTTCTGTTCGGTTTCCCGTGGGTAAACTGCAGGTAATATTTGAGTGATATGTCATGCAATGTCTTTATTGATTAATTGAATGTTCCATGATAGAATTTTGTTAGGTGCACAGGTAGGAGGAGTGCGCCTTTTGAAAGATTTAGAAATCTTAGCGCCATGACCCCTGGACATGAGTATCTAGCAGATCTGATGATGTGTTTTGCTGCATGCTATGCCATATGTTTTCAGGGATAACGAGGTTGAAGGTTATCGAATGTTCGGCGGATGCCTTCACGCAGAGTCTGGATGCGCACATGATATCCAAATATGAGGGTAACTTCAAAACAAAGAATCATGACCAGACACCCATAGCTGTTATATGGTGGATTCACCTTTTTTAAGTGCGCCATATTATAATAATAGTATCAATATGCAGCGTGGTATAAGCCGAAAGGAGATAATTTAATATGTGTGGAATCATAGGATATGTAGGAAAGAAACCGGCCAAGGATATTTTGATAGATGGTCTGGCAAAACTCGAGTACAGGGGATATGACAGTGCGGGTATAGCACTGCTTAATGATGATGATACACTGACGATCAAGAAGAAAGCCGGAAGAGTAGAAGATCTGAGAGAGTTGTGCAGTGACGACAGTCCTGTATACAAGTCCACATGTGGAATAGGACATACAAGATGGGCTACTCATGGCGGTGTTACGGATGTGAACGCACATCCACACAAATGTGGAAACGTTGCTCTCATACATAATGGAATTATAGAGAACTATAGTGACATTATCAGAGAGTATGGGCTGGCAGATAAGCTGGTATCCGAGACAGACACAGAGGTTGTAGCAGCACTTCTGGATACTTTATATGAGGGAGACCCTATAGATGCCATAAGAAGAGCTGTTAAAGCAATTGCGGGTTCGTTTGCACTCTGCATTATGTTTGCAGACAGACCGGGCAGGATATATGCAGTGAGGAATGTAAGTCCAATGATCGCTTCATATACAGATGAGGGAGCTATCATTGCATCAGATCTCACAGCGGTTATATCATTTTCACAGGAGTACTTTGTTGTGCCTGAGTATCATATACTTACACTTTCAAGTGCAGGCATCAAGGTAGAAGATATGAAGGGGAACGTGGTCAGCCCAGACATACTCAAGATCACATGGGACATAACAGCAGCTCAGAAGGGTGGATATCCTCATTATATGCTTAAAGAGATCTATGAGCAGCCTGAGTCACTTCGAAATACCATCACACCTCGTATAGTGAATTCCCTTCCGGATTTCACTGAGGATGGAATAGATGATGATGTGCTGAGGAATCTTGAGAACATTACGGTTGTAGCATGTGGAACAGCCATGCATGCTGGAATTGTCGGTAAAGCCATGATAGAGAAGGAGTTAAAGATTCCTGTAAATGTTGAGATAGCATCGGAATTCAGATACAAGGAACCACTCATAAATGAAAAGACACTTGTAATAGTAACATCACAATCAGGAGAGACCATAGATACGCTTGAGGCACTCAGACTTGCCAGAAGATGTGGGTCTAAGGTTTTGTCCATAGTTAATGTAAAGGGATCTACCATTGCGAGAGAGAGCGATTATGTTCTGTATACGCACGCAGGTCCGGAGATCGCGGTTGCAAGTACCAAGGCATACTCGGTACAGATGGCTGCCATGTATCTCATAGGCTGCAGAATAGGATATGTAAAAGGCATCTATTCTGAAGAGCAGGCAAAGGAATTTATCAGACAGCTTCAGGGCGTTATTCCTGTGATAGAAGAGACGCTTAAGCAGGCTGATGAGGTGAAGACAGTTGCCAATTATATCAAGATGGCTCCGGATGCATTCTTTATAGGAAGAGGACTGGATTATACACTGTCCCTTGAGGGTGCACTGAAGCTTAAAGAGATTTCTTATGTTCACGCTGAAGCATATGCGGCAGGGGAGTTAAAACATGGAACTATCGCGCTCATAACGGATAATGTTCCGGTCATAGCTTTGGCTACACAGGAATCTGTATATGGAAAGATGATTTCCAACATACGCGAGGTGAAGGCAAGGGGGGCATATGTCATTCTTGTGAGTATGGATGAAGAATGCAATGACAGCGATGTGTGTGATAAGCACATATCCATTCCTAGACAGAATGGTTTGTTCACTGCATTCTCAGCTGCAGTTATCCTTCAGCTTATAGCGTATTATACGTCTGATGCAAAGGGGTTGGACGTAGATAAGCCACGTAATCTGGCAAAGTCAGTTACAGTAGAATGATTGACTCCGGGATATATATGACTTACATGGCTATCGTGCGATAAATATCGGAGGGTTTTTTATGAGTGATAAGATGTATTTGTGTGAT
>USSH01000307.1 GCA_900557435.1 uncultured Coprococcus sp.
AGATGTATTATGGCTATGAGAAAGATTATTCTTCTTTTGAAGAATTTTCAAAAGCAGTTGAAGAATATATAGATTACTACAATAATAAAAGAATTCAGGAAAAAACAAAATGGATGCCACCTGTGCAATACAGGATAGCATCCATGTGTTCCGCCTAATTAATAAATATGTGTCCAGAATTCTGGGTACATATCATATATCAAACTTTCCGTTGGGGATTTTTTTGTATCAATGGGGGACGGAGGTGCCTGTCCCCTTTTGGGGCTCGTGGGGACGGAGGTGCCTGTCCCCTTTTGCCTGTTTTCGTAAAAATCGGCTTTTTAGAGGCTTTTGGGGGACGGAGGTACCTGTCCCCTTGGGGTCTCGTGTGGGGTCTCGTGGGGGACGGAGGTACCTGTCCCCTCCGTCCCCTCCGTCCCCTCCGTCTGCCCTATCCGTTTAACAGACAACAGGCCAGTTTATTCAGCCTTAAGAATATACAATCTGGAGTCGTAATCGCCACATGGGACATCTTCGCCAACTATTTCGCCCGCTGTTGTATCACTGGTGATCAGGCCAAGGTTCATCAACTCATCACCGTAGCACGCCGGTCCAACAACGACATCTGCCGATGCAGGATCAACATTTTCCTTTGTTACTGTCTCATATATCCTCTTACCGTCAGGTGTCTTGCTCACTGTGAGTGCCTGGCCTCCAAGCACATTGCAGCTGTATAATGCATCCGGATCAAGACCGTGAAGTTTCATTCTTGTGAAACATTTGTTAGGCGTGTAGAGTGTTCTGAACCATGCAACGATGGCGGTTCTCTTATCGTCTGATACGACCATCCAGCCACACTCCTCATCGTCAAATGGACTTGCAAGTCTGTAAAATGTTCCGTACTGGATCACCTCACGATATGACTTCATAAACTTAACCTGCTTTTTGACTTCCTCTATCTCCTCTACTGTGAGTTTATTAAGATCAAGTTCATATCCAAATGTTCCAAAATATGCCGCATTTGCACGGGTCTTAAGTGGAGTCTCACGTCTCGTCTGGTGATTTGGCACAACGGACACGTGGCTTCCCATGCTGCTGATCGGGTAACACATGGACGTTCCATACTGTATCTTTATCCTCTCTATGGCATCGGTGTCATCACTCGTCCACCCCTGTGGGGCATAGTAGAGGATTCCTGGATCGAAACGTCCGCCGCCGCTGGCGCATGACTCGAAGAGAACATGTGGGAACGTACTCGTAAGCCTCTCATACAAGTCGTACACTCCAAGTATATATCTGTGGAACACCTCACCCTGTCTGTCAGCAGGAAGAGCTGCGCTGTAACATTCTGTGATACTTCTATTCATATCCCATTTCACATATGAAACCTTTGCTGTACTGAGTATCTTTGCCATCATCTCATATATCCTGTCAACGACCTCTTTCCTTGAGAAATCCAAAACATACTGGAATCTTCCGTGTGAGTCATGTCTGCCCGGAACCGAGAGTATCCAATCTGGATGTGCTCTGTAAAGGTCTGAGTCTTTATTTGTCATCTCAGGTTCAAACCACAGTCCGAACTTCAACCCTACATTCTCTATATCCTCTGCAATTCCTGTGATTCCCTCCGGAAGTCTGTCAGGATTTGCCATCCAGTCTCCAAGGCCTGCATGGTCTGTTGTTCTGGCTCCAAACCAACCATCATCAAGTACGAACAGCTCAACTCCACACTCCTTTGCCTTCTGGGCAATGGCTATGAGCTTCTCTCTGGTGAAATCAAAATATGTCGCCTCCCAGTTGTTGATAAGTATCGGTCTTGGCTTGTCTCTCCACTCACCTCTTGCAAGTCTCTTCTGATACAGCTTATGGAAGGTCTGGCTCATCTTGTTAAGTCCCTGGTCTGAGTACACAATAACTGCCTCAGGAGTCTGGAAATGCTCACCTGCATCGAGCTTCCAGTCAAATGTATCTGGACTTATTCCGGCCAGAATACGGGCTGTGTTTCTCGTGTCAACCTCTGCCTGTATTTTGAAATTTCCACTGTACACAAGGCTTATACCGATTGTCTCTCCCTGATTCTCATCCGTTGTCTCTCTCTTTAACGCTATAAACGGATTGTGCTCATGGGATGAATGACCACGGTTGCTTCCTATGGACTGTACTCCCTGCTCAAGATTTCTTGTTATTATATGACGCTCCCTTGCCCATGCACCTGAAAGCTGCATCCACTGGTAATCAGGATCTGGGAGATCCAGGCACATGCTGTATGCTGTGGTGAGATGCACCGCCTCCGTACCTTCATTTACATACTCTACACTCTTCGCTATGACTGGTCTGTCCCTCCATATCGTATATAGCATTCTCGCCTTTATCCCTGTGAGTGGATCCTTTAATGTAATGATCAGAGTCTCTGCCTCCTCATCATACTCTGTGTATGTTGCTGGCAATGCCTCAAGCTTCGGCTTGCCTGCGTTTACCTCATATGATACATACACAAAGTCTGATATCCTGCTGCCATTTGACTGAAGGACTTCTACCATCGGCGCCCTGTAATCAGTGGTTCCGTACACAGGGAGCTCCTGCTTCACCGACTCCAGTGAAAACAGTCTATCATCGTCATTTATATACTGGAACATAGGCCTCTGGACAAGTTCCAGCAAATGTGAGAAATCCTCTCTGTCTCTTATAGTCTTGCCGTAATACAGATTTCCCAGATGTCCATTGGGGAGCACCGTCATGATGTAACTTATCTCATCATTCGTAAGATGATATGTCTTTGTTTCCTCGTGAAATATAATTCCCATAAATATGTCTCCTTTTCTCCATTTATTTTCCGAAGCAAAGTGGGGAAGCAAAGTGGGGACAGGTACCTCCGTCCCCTTTTGGGGGCTAAATCGGTATATTTTACGAATAAGAGTAAAAAGTACCGGAGCCCTCCGTCCCCATCTGGTCGTTCCTAATTAAGACAATTTTATTATTTGTGATTTTGATTTTATATGGGGAAAAGTTGAAAAAATATGGCTTGTATAACGTTTTAATGCCAATATTCATGCAATAATCACACGGCTATTATTCATTAATCCATATACATAATCTCTCAAATATTTAGACTTGGGGACGGAGGTACCTGACCCCTTTGGGG
>USSH01000308.1 GCA_900557435.1 uncultured Coprococcus sp.
ACTGTGGATGAAACAATAGTCTTCAGACAATTAAGTTTCACGTAATCGCTCTGAAAATATTTTCCCTTTTCCAGATCTTCCCTTCCAAGGGATTCTTTGTACATGGCGATTTTTGTCATTAGTATGACTTTTTCTTCATTAATCATCGCTTTTCTTTCTCCTTATATTGTCCACAAGGCGTAAAATGCCCATAACTAGCAGTATTATACCCCGATGAATATCAATTCGCAAGTTATATATTATAATTTAATTTCTGTTAAGCATGTACTGTATCTGTGTCTGCTCTCTACCATGTTGGACCACTATAGTAATTATAACCGTCTTTGTATGACTCATATGTATCCATCTCACTGTTTCGCTGATTTAAACTGTCGCCCTGTATCTCCTGGAGTTTTTCTTTTATCTTCTCCTCATCCGCTGAAGAAGTATTCCCCTGTTCTTCATCATCGTCATCAGAATCATCCTGATCATCCGTTTTATCCTTATCGTCAGTTCCATCACCATTTTCCTGCTCCTGAACAGACTGCTTCAGCTGTTCTTCAAAATCATCGATCTCATCTTTCAGCGTCTGAGCATCCTTATTGTGTCCATCCTCGTCATCTCTGTGAGCACATCCATTTGCAACCAGTATATCCCTGGCATCGTCAAGGCGTTCCAAAGTCTCATCAAGATTCTCGGCTGTAACTGACTCAGGATCTATCTGCTTCACGATTGAAAGTGCCAGGTTTATCCTTGTCATACAATCTTTCTCACCACCCGGTTTGTATCCAAGAGCAGTCCTGTACTCGTCCTCAGCCCCCTGATAATCACCTTCATTATAATAGACATTGCCATTGTTATAATGATATACATACGGCTGGATAAATCCCAGTATCTGATTCGCATCACTGCTTCTGTAAATTCCTTTATCATAGTTGCTGATAAACCGCATGTTACATATGTAATTGACTGACAATGGCACCAGACACAGCACCCCCGCTATGCCAAGACCTGTAATAATCTTTTTTATCATACTTATTCCTTTCGCCAATCAATCTCCCTGCTCTTTCTCCTGATATCGACAAACTCCCACATCATAACCACAACCAGCATTGCTGCAAATATATAATATATATCAGCATATCCGGTTACTTTTCCGCCTTTGCTCTCGGACACAGATTCCTTTTTTATCTTACTGATCGTGGAATCAATATTAGCGCTGTCATTCATGTTGATATATTTAACACCTATATCACTTGCAATACTTTTCAGATTCTTCTCATCGATCACTGAAACCGCAGGTTTCCTAGGATATGAAGATGTATCCTCGAGGAGTTCCTCCCGGTCGGTATAATACGACTTCACATACATGTTGCCGCCCTCCGAAGTCCCGTATCCAAGCACAGCCCCACCATCAACATATTTCGCAGCCGACTTAAATGACTTTAATTTCTCTTCATTCGTTATCTCGCCGTCGCTTATAAAGAACACAACAACATTTCCATCAGCCTTTTCTCTTGCTCGCTTAAGTGTGTCAGTCATCATATCAATGCTGACATTCATCGAAGTTCCCTCAGCATACATCTCCTCAATCGGATACAACGAACCTATAACATCCTTTGCATACTGAGAATTATTTGTAAATGGTGACACTAGATTAGCATTGTTATTAAAGCTGATCACGGCAAATTTGGCACCGTCAAGTTCATCTATTATATCACTGCAATCCTTCTTCACCGCCGTAAGCCTCTCTGTATCGCCATCGTAATCGCGTGCAAGCATGCTGATGGTGTCATCAACCACGAACAACACATATGTATCCAGTGTCTGAGCGCTTGAGCTTACATTATTACTCGGAACCATTATTCTCAAATTTATGAGAAACACAAGGACTATTGCTATTATCTGTCTGATGTATGCTATCTTACTGCGTTTCTTTAAACATATCATGCCAACACAGAGTATACTCATCAGCCAGATTGGTATTATTGGATCAATTTTCATAATTGTTCCCCACTTTATCTGTTTTATCCTGTTCTATTTGTTTTACTTTCTATTTGGCTTTCTATTTTACTTTCTGCTTTATTATCACAGCTTTATAAGCTTGCCAATGCCTATCATCATGATCAATATCGCCAGTACCGCTGCAAATGGCCATTCCACCTTTGATGTTTCCTGTGTGATCATCTTTGTGTTGACCTGATTTTTGCTGCTTTTCTCTATAGAGGACACGATCTGATCAAAAGTTCCGGATTCTTCCTCCATGAAAAACTGTCCGCCTGTACTTTCAACTGCCTTCTTCATGGATTCCTTATTCTCGGCTGTCATCTCTTTGGTGCCAACTCCATACACAATGACGCCGTTATTTTTGCATATCGAAGCGGCTTCATCGAGCGTAGCCACCGGCGTGCCCTGGATATCATTATCCGTTGAAAATATCATTATCTTCGTTCTTTCTTTATCCTTATCTGAGAAATCACAGGCTGCAGCCGCAAGTCCATCGCCTATAAGCGAACTTCCTCTCTGCTCATTTCCAACCAACGTCCCAGATGTTATATATCCCTCATAATAAAGCCATTCATACAGATCACTCAATTCAGATTTGTATGTATCCGGGACTTCCTCGGAATTTCTCACTTCCAGACTTTTTGCTATCATATCCAGCTGGTCTTTTATAAACTCGTAATCATCCGTAAGCGGAGACAACAGTACCGGACTCGTGTTAAATATAACTATACCGAATCGTTCACCCTGCAGTTCATCAACCGTCCCCTTGAGCTCTTCCAGAAGATTCTCATTCAGATAATCAACAGAAGTCGATATATCTATACACAGCATAATATCCCTGCAGTAGCGTTCGTCCTGAACACGTTTTTTGCTGTACGGCTTTGCTATCATTACAAATATCGCCATAACACCGATGATGCACAATACCAGCAGGACTGCCATACTATATCTGTATATCATCAGCTTTTTCTTAAAATAATCCTCATCACTGCTGTAGATAGGTCCTGCGATCTTCTTGCCGCCCTCATAGATGTGCTCTTTCTTCCTACGCTGTATGAATAAACTGATAATCATACCCAACGCCACCGCAGCACCCAGCCAGATCACCCACATATATTTTATATCCATCGCT
>USSH01000309.1 GCA_900557435.1 uncultured Coprococcus sp.
CCTCGGTGCTCACATCATCCATGAACAGCGTTGGAAATACGAAATTTGACAAGGTGTTCGATGTATCGATGGACTCATGTATAGCTGATAATTGGACGGAAACCTCGCTGATTATATCGGCCATGAAGGACGGTGAGGCGGTGTACTACGATGAAAATGGTTATAAAAGGCGTGCTCCCTCAGACGATTACAGTTATATCGGAGCCCCGCGGGATGGATACATACTGGTGGAAAAGGGGGATGCCTGGGGATATGTAGACATGAAGTTTAAGGAGAGTGACAACTGGTATGACGAGGCGACATCATTTTCCGGCGGTATAGCGGCGGTGAAGAGAGCTGGCAAGTGGGCGTTTATAGACACTGATTTCAAGCAGATCACGGATTTTGTGTATGAGGATGTTGCGATGGATGATGTGCGCAGATGCTCCGTGTCAGGAATAGCATTTGGCATGAGGGATGGAGCCTATGTCATGGTTAACAGACATGGAGAGTTAAGATCAAAAAAAAGCGGCGAATATAGGCGGTACGATGATGTGCGTGTATTTGCTGAAGCAGATGGTTATGCGGCATGTCACAGAGATGGCGCCTGGTATCTGGTGAGCAGCTCCGGCGAAGAATGTGAGCAAGTGGACTGCGATGATCTCATGTCCACTTCAAATGGAATTGCCGCATTCAAAAAAGATGGCAAATGGGGCTATATTGCTGCCGACGATGGCGAGTATGCAAATGGCACGTGGCAGGATGTGGGAGCGGTGAACAGTAAAGGATTTGCACCCGTAAAGGAGGATGATGGGTGGTTATTTATACAATTTGCAAAACTTGACTCTGACTAGTGAAAGGGGGAAATGAATATATATGAGATATGTGTATGAGAAACGGGGGGATCTCACTTGCCTGGCAGTGAGGCTTGACGGCGAGAGGATGCACAATTACATATATCCAATGCTGCAGAATAATCACATTCCTGGTGTTATAACGCCGGTGTATGAATCTGATGGTGCGGGAAATGAGATACTTGTATATGATCTATCCGGGATGGTGACTCTTAGGCAGGCTGTGACCTGCGGTGTGACCGGTGAGATGATGAATTGTATGTATAGAGGGTTGGAGGGCTTGTGGAAGGAACTGGATGAATTCTTCATATCAGACAGGTGGTGTATATGGACTCCTGATTATATGTACATGGACATCCGGACAGGAATGCCGGGAGTCATATGTGTGCCGGTGGAGCATTGTGTGAGCATGCCGCTTCCGAGAGAAAGGTTCATACAAAGTCTGGAAGCTGCAACCGGCTGGAGAAGTCGCCCGGTAAATGCTCTTCCGCGTCCCGGAGCTGCAGCGGGATTGAGAGAGCCGGCTGACACAGCAGTTGCCCGAAATGATGCCTCGGATGAAGAAAATATGCTTGAAGCAAAAATGAAAGCGGCGGGCAGGGAGACGAGAAGAAATGCCAAAAAGACTGCGAGTGAAGAAAAGAAGAAAATGAAATCAGCCAAAAGGCAGGAGAAAAAGAATCGTCCGGCAAAGGGCGAGTCGGGAAAAAGAACGTCATATGTGATACCGAAGGCGGGACAGAGTTAGGGTGTCTCGGCATGGACGGTGCAGGTATGACAGATGTGTGATCAGAGAAATTTTAAGGAGGATAAGAACATGGAGAAGCTTGAAAAGAGTGAGAAGATTGAGACACTTATGGACAGAGGTATGGATAGGGCAGCGGCATTTGTGGGAAGAACCCATGCGAAATGCACACAGATGATAAGAAATATCAGGAATGACGAAGTAGGGGCCAGTGAACTGGTGGTGCTGGTGGCATTGATAGTTATAATCCTTGCGGTTGTGGTCATATTCAGAAATCAGCTTTCAACAATCGTGAAGACTGCCGGTAGCAAGGTTGTGAAGTGGATAAATGCGAATTAGCTTACAATTTGCAACCATGATATAAAGAGATAAAGAGAAGATCGACAACTGAGCTTGCGTAACATCTAACATTTGGACAGTATAATCATGCAAAATTGCATTGACTGTTTTACCTCTTTCCTATAAGATGTGGCTGGTGATTGGAAATAGAAGAATTTATTCGTGTGAAAACGAATAAAATAAAGTCCGGTCACTCATAATATCACCACAAAAATGTAGATAAGATGTAGATAAGAACACATAATACATAATACAAAAAAGGAAGAGGAATAATATGAAAAGCAGATTGACGAGAAAAGAAATGCTTCCGCTTGTGGGAATGACCGTTTCGGCGTTCATATTCAACACATCAGAGTTTATGCCGATTGGCTTGCTGACCGACATCGCGAAGTCGTTCAGCATATCGGAGTCTGAGGCGGGAATGCTTATCACGGTGTATTCATGGATAGTCATGCTGCTGTCCCTGCCACTTATACTTCTGGTGTCGAAGATCGACTTCAGAAAGCTGTTTATGGGAACAATAGCATTGTTTGGAATATGTCAGATCATGTCGGTGCTTGCACCGAGCTACGGGGTGCTCATGGCATCGAGAATAGGAGTAGCGTGTACACATGCGATATTCTGGTCCATAGCCTCACCGGTGGCAATAAGACTGGTAAATGAGGAACACAGGTCATTTGCACTCAGCATGGTCGTAACAGGAACCTCCATAGCGACCATAGCCGGATTGCCGCTTGGAAGACTTGTGGGACAGTATATGGGATGGAGAGTTACGTTTCTCATTGTCGGAATCATAGCATTTGCAGTGCTCGTATATATGGCGTTTGTTTTCCCGAAGATAGCGAGCGGAGAGCAGTTCCATGTAAAGGATCTCCCGGCGCTCCTGAAGAATCCGGTGCTCATCTGTCTGTATGTCCAGACGATACTGTTCGTACTTGGATACTATACCGTATACAGCTATATAGAACCATTCATGCAGCAGGTCGCAAAGCTGCAGAACAATGTCATAACCATAGTGCTCCTGATATTTGGTGCCATGGGACTTCTTGGAAGTTACCTGTTCTCAAAGCTGTATGACAGACATAGATTTGCATTTATAGGTACAGTTATGGCTACGCTTCTTGTATGGCTGCTGCTTTTGCTTCCGGCATCAAAGAGC
>USSH01000310.1 GCA_900557435.1 uncultured Coprococcus sp.
TAAAATACCCTTCTGCCTTCGTATTGTCCGGCAAAAGGGCATCTCCTTGAAATTACTTAAAATTATATATCTTTGATCTCTACATTCTCTATATCTATAACCGTTTCTTTTTCAGGGAAATCTGTAGCAGTTATCGCTAAAAATCTTGCTGTTTTACCCGGTGTAAATGTGAATGAAATGATATTCTTCCCGATGCTGACAGGATACCTCAATATATTTTCTGAGTTGTATGCGTATCCATGTGTGAAAATCAACATTGTCGTCTTGCAAGGGCTGTTAAATTCCATAGAAAAGAAATACTTCTTATTACCTTTGAGTTCAAACCTTGGCATGATAGAAAGCCATCTGCTATGCTTTTCACCTAAATCATTCTCAGACCGCTTAAGTCTGACATGTTCTCCCTGTTTCGCGATCTGCCAATAATACGGATTATCTGTGACAAAAAATATGTCATTTATGCCTGCATCGTTTTCGACAAAGCTCTTCATACGGCGATACATAATATCATATTTTCCTTTTGCAGCCGGGGCAAAAGTACATTTGCTGATATCTGTGTCAGTATATATGTCGATCAATGCATGCGCATCCAGCTTGGCCGAGCCATTGGCAAACCACTCATGATCAGCCTCTTTCCACGCATCCTTAAGTCCATCCTCAAGTTTTTCAAACTTTACGTTCTTTTTATCGTAGAAACCGTAAATTTTCGAGCAATCCAATTTACGCGTCAATCTTCGGTCAACCATCATGCTCTGTGAGTTAGTTGCAAAGATATATTTATCCTCAGGTATGATCTTGTATGTCAAGCCTAATACCTTATTGTAGATATTCGCTATCTCCTCCCAGTTGTATGAGTACTTGCTGCCGACATTAAACACATTTGCAAGGGCACCTTCCTTTAATACCAACGAACTGAGCAATTCCGCAGTAACCTTTCCATAGGTTAAAGTCGTCTCTTTATCCGCAAGAGTGTCCGGCAGGGCTGTACGCTCTCCTCTGGTCGCTCTCACAACGTCAAAGTTGTCTAACGGGCCAAACTGAAAACGACTGTTAGAATATGTCATAGACATACGGATTATAGTCCAGTTCTTCTCTTTTGCAGCAAAAAGAACATCCTCTTCCTTACCTTTTCTGCATCCATAAACATCTTTTTCCCACTCTTTGTTCTCTGATATGCAGTCTATCTTTCTTTTTGAGTCTTCTCTTAACCAGCCATCAGGATCCGAATCTGCATATACTCTCTGTGACGAACTAAAGAAATACTGCTTACAATTATTCAGGAACAGCTGATATCTGTCTTTGAATTGGTTTCCAGTGTACATCATGAAATCAAAGATGACGTCAAAATCATATGCTTTAAATATCTCATTAAGGAAATCTACGTCCTTCGCATTTCCGCAGATATAATGTAAATTACCCTTGTCGGTATGTTCTCTTCTGGAAGTGACATAAACTGTATATCCTCTTCCTATCAAACTCTGACACAGATATTTTCCTATCGCCCCTGTACCACCTAACACCAAGATTTTTTCTTTATTCTTCATTCCCACAATCCTTTCTGCAATACCACTATTTTAATAGATAATCTTGCCACATCATCTCTATCTTTGCCAACTATTTTTCACTCCATACCGATGCCAGCATCTCCTCTAATTTGCCTATATTCACAGGCTTTGACAGATGCCCATTCATTCCGCTTGCCATAGATCTTTTCACATCGTCATCAAATGCATTCGCACTCATGGCAACTATCGGAACATTTTTGCAATACTTCCTGTCCATGTGTCTTATAGTCCTTGCAGCCTCAAGGCCATCCATCACAGGCATCATGATGTCCATAAGGATCAGATCGTAATAATCATCAGATACTTCCTCGACACGCTGAACAGCCTCCTGCCCATCATGTGCCTCCTCAACGATCATACCTCTCTCCTCAAGGATCATCTTTATTATCTCCATATTGAGTTCATTATCCTCAACTGCTAATATCCTGCGTCCTGAGAAGTTGGAACGCTCAGCTGTATTCTTCTCCACAATGTTACCTTCGGGAACTCTCTCCAGTCTCACGGTAAAGCTAAAGCAGCTTCCCTTTCCCACTTCGCTCGCAACCTTTATATCTGAATCCATCATATGTACAAGTCTGCTGCTTATGGCAAGGCCAAGTCCTGTACCCTGCTTTCTCGCATTTGCCGAGTCGTCAGCCTGCTCAAACCTCTGGAATATAAGCTGCTGCTTGCTCTCTGGGATTCCTATGCCATTGTCACTTACCGCAAAGTATATATCTGAATACTTCTCATCAACAGGCAGTTCCCTGACAGTCAAGTCGACACGCCCCCCGAGATTGGAATACTTCACCGCATTGCTCAGAAGATTTACAAGAATCTGATTGAGCCTGAGCTCATCACCGTAGAACCAGTCATGAAGAAGGGTGATATTCTGCCCAAATGTAATGTCCTTCTCATTCATCTTGGCATCCATGATAGAGTCTATATTCTTCATCATATCAGGAATGCTGCACTTGTCTATAACAAGTTTCATCTTGCCACTCTCAATCTTGGACATATCCAGGACATCGTTGAGTATACCCAGAAGGTATCCGGATGCACTGTCTATCTTCTTCAGACATTCGATACGCTTATCTTCAGTCTGGTCAGGACGCAATGCCACCTCAGTCATTCCAATTATTCCATTCATAGGCGTTCTGATCTCATGTGACATTCTGGCAAGGAAGTCTGACTTTGCCTGGGCTGACAGATCATGTCGCTGCATGTTGATCCTGTTCTGTATTATCGACAACATTTCCTCGAGCATCTTCGCCTCGGCATCATCACGCAGTATGCCGCCGTCCATACCTATAAAGAACAAGCTTCCACTGTACTGACCATTGTCCATCATGTGATACACTACCCCAGTCTTTCCTTTAACAAATTCTCCGTACACCGGATCATCTCCGCTCTCCTGATCTAATATCTGCGTCATCTGGAAAGTGTTTCTGGCAACAAATCTCTCATAATCACTGTCAGCACAGTGGACTATGCCCTCCCAGCTGATACCATCCGATCTCCACTGATAAGTCT
>USSH01000311.1 GCA_900557435.1 uncultured Coprococcus sp.
GTTCTCTCAAACCACTGTGTTGCTGCTGTGATAGCAGGATTGAGCGCGTCGCACATTACATAATTGGCAAGTGATGCGATTCTCTCACTTCTCATTGGGTTTCTCTTGTATGCCATAGCTGATGAACCGATCTGGTTCTTCTCAAATGGCTCCTCTATCTGCTTTAAGTGCTGGAGAAGTCTGATATCATTTGAGAACTTGTGTGCACTCTGTGCGATGCCTGAGAGCACGTTAAGAACTCTTGAGTCGACCTTTCTTGAATATGTCTGGCCTGATACAGGATAGCACTCGGCAAATCCCATCTTCTCAGCGATCTTTCCATCTATCTTTCTCACTGTCTCGTGATCTCCTCCGAAGAGCTCAAGGAAACTTGCCTGTGTTCCTGTTGTTCCCTTTGATCCGAGAAGCTTCTGCTGGCTGATCATGTACTCTATATCAGAGAGGTCAAGGAGCAGCTCCTGCATCCAGAGTGTTGCACGCTTGCCGACTGTCGTAGGCTGTGCAGGCTGAAAATGTGTAAATGCAAGAGTTGGAAGATCCTTGTACTGATCTGCGAACTTTGCCAGCTCATTTATAACATTGATGAGTTTCTTTCTGACAAGCTTTAATGCCTCTGTCATAACGATAACGTCTGTGTTATCGCCTACATAGCAGCTTGTTGCTCCAAGGTGGATTATTCCTGCTGCCTTAGGGCACTGAACACCGTATGCATATACGTGGCTCATTACGTCGTGACGAACCAGCTTTTCTCTCTCTCTGGCAACATCGTAGTTGATGTCATCAGCGTGAGCCTTGAGCTCCTCGATCTGCTCATCTGTGATTCTTGGATTGCCGTTCTCATCCTTGAGACCAAGCTCCTTCTCTGTCTCAGCAAGAGCTATCCACAACTTTCTCCATGTCTTAAACTTCATATCAGGTGAGAAAATATACTGCATTTCCTTACTAGCGTATCTTTCACACAGTGGGCTTTCGTACTTGTCCTTACTCATGTCTTTACCTCTTTCTTCCTGTAGTCTCCCGCATCTGCCGGCTGACAAATGCTTTTATATCTTATCACACAACTATTATACATGGGTTTCAGATTATTTCCATGCTTTTTTTGCATAAACCAGAAATTCGGAATCAATATCCTCTTTTTCCGCTGATATGATTCCGAATTTTCACTTTATTGTCTTGCAACAAGTGCGCACTTTCGTGCGCTATCACCAGGACTCCTCCCGCTTACGCGGGCCCCTCCTCATGATATTATGTGAGACTCCGATCCTCTCTTGAAGTCTTCGTGGTCGCCTCTGATGTCCTCTGTAGGCGGTTTCATAGGATATTGGCCGCTGAAGCATCCATGGCAATACTGTCTTCCGCCTGAGAGCTCAGGAAGTCTCTCCATCTTCAGGTACGCCAAAGAATCGGCACCTATGATCTTGCATATATCATCTACAGACCTGTTGTATGCTATGAGCTGCTCTCTGTCCGGAATATCAGTTCCAAAATAGCATGGATACAGGAATGGAGGTGAACTGATCCTTACATGGACCTCAGTTGCTCCTGCCTCCCTGAGCATGCCAACTATTCTGTCACTCGTAGTTCCACGAACTATAGAGTCATCTATCATTATGACGCGCTTGCCATTTACAGCCTCCTTAAGGACGTTCAGCTTGACACGCACGCTGGACTCTCTCTGGCTCTGCTGTGGCTTTATGAATGTTCTTCCCACATATCCATTCTTGACAAATGCCGTTCCATATGGAATACCCGATTCAAGTGAGTAACCCATGGCCGCCGCATTTCCCGATTCAGGAACGCCAACTACCACATCAGCATCAACCGGACTGTCCTTTGCAAGGCATCTTCCGGCTGTGATACGCGAATCGTACACAGACATTCCATCTATGACTGAATCAAGTCTCGCAAAGTATATATACTCAAATATACATCTTGCATGCTGCTCCTGGCACATGTTCTTGTACGACTGGATTCCGTACTCAGGCGATATGGTTACAACCTCTCCAGGCTCCACATCCCTGACAAATTCAGCCCCTATGGTGTCGAGCGCGCAGCTCTCAGATGCCAGTATGTATGCGTTATCACGCTTTCCTATACAAAGCGGTCTGAAGCCAAATGGGTCTCTGGCTCCGATGAGCTTTCTAGGGCTCATGATAACAAGTGAATATGATCCCCTTACTTTCTTTAGCGCTCTTGTGACAGCCTCCTCAACGGAACCACACTTAACTCTCTCCCTGGCTATATGGTAAGCTATTACCTCAGAATCAATTGTAGTCTGGAATATAGCGCCTGTGAGCTCCAGCTCTCGTCTAAGTTCGGGAGCATTTACCAGATTGCCGTTGTGTGCAAGTCCCAGAGTTCCCTTTACATAATTGAGAACCAGTGGCTGTGCATTCTCTATAGTGCTGGCACCGGCTGTAGAATATCTCACATGACCCACACCGATATTTCCCTTTAGCTTGCTCAGTGAATCAGGTGTGTACACCTCATTCACAAGACCCATGCCCTTTAAGGAGCTGACCTTGCCCTTAGGACCGGCAGTGTCTGACACCGCTATACCACAGCTCTCCTGCCCACGGTGCTGCAATGCAAACAGACCATAGTAGATCGTGTTCGCCACATCATTTCCATCGAAATCATAGATGCCGAAGACTCCGCACTCCTCGTGCATCTCGTCCTCGTCATAATAATGGGATCTTAAACATTCGTTCATAAATATATGCCTCTCATGGTATATTATTGTAACTGTCCCGGCCACATCATTCTCATCGTAAGTCTGGTAACAGTCATATCTTTCACCACATAAAACTTTATCTGTTTTACCACAACATGTCAACAGATAAATTCTATCATTTTTAGGATTATGCCCCACTTTTTTCATGCATTTTCACCAACAGTGATGTATTTCTCAAGTATTTGTCTATTTGGACTTGAGAAAATCCACATCTCTCTGTCACAACCTCGCCTCACCGGTCGCGCTGTGCTTCTCTCCTGACACGGCAGGTTACCATATAGTCCTTCCGGCTTCCACCTGGAATTATTCCATAGTGGCTGCCATAACATTGT
>USSH01000312.1 GCA_900557435.1 uncultured Coprococcus sp.
CTGATATAACTGCCAATAGAACGATGGATACTTTCCAAGGTATATCTCCTGGATGAGCACTCCTATATTATACTTTTTCTTTGCCGTCTTCTTTCTGATCTCAGATGGTGACTGATATCCCATCTCATCTGCCAACTGTTTGATCTGTGCTCTGAGTTCCTCGCTGACACCCTTCTGATCTGAAAGTGCCTTCGAGACCGTCACGGTACTCACGCCAACAATGGCAGCTATGTCTCCCAATTTTACTGATTTTGCCATAACTAGTCCTTCTCACTTTATTTTTTCACGTGGTTAAATAACTTAATTTTTATTTTATTTTTAAGTTAAACTATTGTCAAGTACAAAGTGATACAGTCTGCTCATATAATCCCCACGCATATTTTCAATGAGCATTCCGGCATTCATGAGGAGATCTCCCCCATACACTTCCTCTGTTCCATCCAGTCTGTAATCCCCGTTCGCAAGCAGCCCCGCAAGCTTGATCTTCCTGCTGTGTACATTAGGTCTTCCCAGAACCTGAACATATGTCAAAAGTGCCTCACTCTTGTCCTTAGCAACTACCATATAGCAGTCATACAACCCATTTTCCCTGTATGATGCTATCCTGTAATAATCACCCTCCCTTACAAGATCATTATATTTATGATACATAGCCACCTGTTCAGGGATCATCTCACGTTCTTCTTCGCTTATCTTTGTGATATCGAGCTCATAACCAAATGTTCCCGCCAGAGCCACATGTGCCCTGGTCATAAAAGGTGTACTCCTTCCAACTGTGTGATTAGGGCAGTCTGATACATGGGCGCCCATGGTCGAAAGCGGATATATCAGTTCCGTTCCCTCCTGTATAGAAAGTCTCTCGATGGCATCCGTGTCATCGGAGCACCATATCTGTGGACTGTAGTAAAGCATGCCAGGGTCGAATCTTGCACCGCCTCCCGAGCAATTCTCAAGCAAGAGATCCGGGAAATCGTTAACAAGGCGCTCCTGCAGCTCATATACTCCAAGCACATATCTGTGAGCCAGTTCTCCCTGTCTATCACCGGCAAATTCTACGCTGCCGATATCCGTGAGCTGTCTGTTCATATCCCATTTTACATATTCAATATTTGCTGAAGATATTACTTTATATACACACTCATATACATAATCTCTTACTTCTTTTCTGGACAGATCCAGAACATACTGATTCCTTGAAAGTGTAGCAGTCCTCTCCGGAACCGCAAACGCCCAGTCAGGATGCTTTCTATAAAGTTCAGAATCAGGAGAAATCATTTCCGGCTCCATCCATATTCCGAATTTCAGCCCCAGCTTATTCACTTCGTCAACAAGATATTTCAAACCGCCTTTGATCTTGTTTTCATTTACAAACCAGTCTCCGAGGCTTGTAGCATCATCGTTTCTATGTTCAAACCAGCCGTCGTCCATAACAAGCATCTCTATTCCATGCTCCGAAGCACTCTTGGCAATAGCGAGAAGCTTATCTGTATCAAAATCAAAATATGTAGCTTCCCAGTTATTGATGAGAACCGGTCTTTTCTTATGTAAGTATTTGCTTCTGATAAGATGTCCTCTGTAAAAATCGTGCAGATTTCTGGACATCTGACCGATTCCGTTATGACTGTATGTGAGCACAACTTCAGGAGCAGCAAATTCATCTCCCGGTGTGAGCAGCCACTCAAATCCCTCTGAATTGATTCCCATAACCGCTCTGATGGAATCAAACTGTGTTTTCTCTATCTGTGCAATAAAATTACCCGAATACACAAAATGCATACCATAAACATCACCCTTGGTCTGATCAGCATCCTTTGACATCCATGCCATGAAAGGGTGATCCTGATGAGACGATTCTCCTCTCAGGGAACTCACACTCTGCCTGCCATACGCAATAGGTCTTCTCTCTATCTGCCTCTCCCTTGCCCATGAACCGTGTAGAGTGAGCATCTCAAACCCCTCATCATCCATATCTATGCATGCAGAATACACCTTTGTAAGGCTTATATTCTTATCCCCTGTATTCTTCACACTCACACTTCTGGTTATCACATCCTCATCCTCAAACACAGAATATATCAGATCAACCTCAATTCCGCATCCCCCATCCTTCATATGGACAACGAGAGTCTGAACCTCCTCTTCTCCCGCAAATGATGATGGAAGACCGGTAATCCCTCGTTTTTCATTTACAATATCATAAGCTACATATTTGAGATCCACCGTTCTGCTGCCATTTGCGGTCTTTACCGCAATACAGCTCTCCCTATAGTCCCCTATTCCATTTCCGGAATACTCTGTTGGGAACGTGTCCATAAATGAGCACCTCTCCCTGTTGTTCTCAGATGGAAGAAAAGGAGCCTCCCAGGTTCTCAAAAACTGATCACACTTTTGAGAACGGATCTTCGGTCCGTAATATATATGTCCGACAAAACCCTCTTCATCTGTGATTCCGATCCGATAACTCGTGTTTCTCGTGTCAAGTTCAAATATTCTGTTTACCTCATCATATCTTATGCTCATATATATAGTCTCCTCACCTTATCTATGGTTATCACTCCCTGCTTATATATTCGAGAAATTCAAGTGCAAGATCCATATTCTTGGCATTCTCGCCGAATCCCACTGCAGCATCCATTTTATACCAACCGGTATCCTTCACCCAGGAATTATCGCTGATCTTTATTCCAACAGGCATCTTCTCACCCGTTTCAATAACCGTTGCATACACAAACGAATCTTTATACTTTTCTTTCAGTTCATCAGTCAGTACCTTATCAAGATCCTGCATATATCCAAACTCTCCAAAACTCATGACGAGGTCTGTGTCGGCAAAGAACACATCCACCGCATTCGCCATGAATTTGTTCTGTATAAGTTGTAGACTATCCTGACTCATGGCATCATTCGGATCAGTTGACACGCCGATCCCTGTACTTATACTGACATATTCCTTCTCCGCATCAAAGCCATTTTCACTGAGAAATTCCTCATAATATGCCTTGTCATTCGCCGCAGAATCCTGTTGTGTAGTGTTGACCGCAAGGATGTTGAG
>USSH01000313.1 GCA_900557435.1 uncultured Coprococcus sp.
CATCTGCAGCAGAATTGGAATATCCCACAAGTCCTCTATGCTGGATCTCTGCGTGAATTACTGAAGGTACAAGTATATAGCCATTATCCAACTGCTCATCCCATGAAAAATGATTCTCCTTTCTCCATTTTTTTACATCTTCTTTACTATAAGGTTTATTTAATCCCGGAATATCCAATTGCATTTCCGCAACTATGCTGTCTGCTATTGCAAAATTTCTATTTCTCGGTGTATCTCCATTATCATTTTTCCCAAATGCATCCTTCATTGCAGATAATCGCATCTCAACAGGGGTATTCATCATACCATCTGAATCTGCCGTTGAATCCAGCCTGCACTTGTCCATATTCTTTTCCAGATCATCAAGACTTTTTCCCGTTGCCTTTTCCATGATCTGCGAGAATGTAACACTTGCCACTGCTATGGGGCTAAAATCAGCCTCACCATCAACAATCGGTATTCCCGCAATTTCCTTCGTAATATCCTTTCTTCTCACCTTTGCTGTTGACTGCATTATTTCTGACTGTTTTTACTACCGTTGAATGATTAACCAATCTTCTAATTTCATGATTTATATAAGCATTATATGTATCACTGCTAATATCACCGACTATGGCATCTATTTGGGCAGCCTTATCATATAGACTATGTATAACTTCATCTATATGCGGCTCATACTTACTGATCAATCTTGACATATCTGCAATGTGAGCCATCACAAATTCATAGTATATGCCTATATTACAGCGTTCATTTTCAACACCCTTTTGCAGACGATTCATTTGTTCATTTACATCTGCTATCATTATCTTAAGTGAGTCACCCAGATGCCTGAGTTCAACAGCACCTTCACGGCTAATGTCGTATATCACACTATTCCTCCACTATATTTCCTTCATCATCTACAACCCAGCCATTATATGGTGCATCTTTATGAATGTGAGGTCGCATGGTTTTGTATTTATATCCATCGCTATAAATAAAAGTTCCCTCATCAAGCTGACTTGCTTTCTTATCTCCAAGTATTGAATATGAATCATCTCTTGACATTGGAAATGCAATCTTATGTCTAAACATCTTGTTTTTCAGACCTGTCTCCGCAAATTCCTGTGCATTTCCCACATTAAACAAGAAATGCATTCCATAATACGAGCCTTTCTGTATCAGGTGTTCTCCATCTTCCTGGACTTCATTAAATGAAATATCCACCACTTTCTGTGTTTTCTGTTCTTTTTTATGATTTAGCTCAGCTATCATGTTTCTGTATTCAATGATGAGTCTTTGTTTTTCTTCTTTTGAAGATGCACTATTTATTTTTGCCATAACAGAATTCATATCTGGCTTAGGCTGTAACTCAACAGCCATATTATCTTCCTGGCTGTCAAAATCTACATTCTCCATTTCTTCCATAATCTTGATATAATCAAACACAATGATCATTGTGTTATATATGGTCTTATGATCCAGTTTCTCTTTCAGCTCAACGATTCTTCTGCCAATTTCCTCCGGATCTGTAACTATACGACATCCGTTCAGGACGGTATTTCCATACTTTCTTATAAGCACAGACCTCCTCGTGCCCCATATCTCAACCGGTTTATTCTCTCTGGTATAACTATATATCAACGACAGAATAATATTCAGCCTCTGCTCTCCGCCTTCACCAGCCAACAGTATATTCTCATAATTCTCGTTTCTCAGCACAAATGGATCCGCAAGCCGGAAACTACACGGCACTCCCGCATACATATATGTGTCGTCCTCAACAAGCAGATCACTGTCAGCATTTTCTTCGTATTGCAGATAATACTTCATCTGACTTCGCATTGTCTTTGGACTTAAGCCATCTATATACACTGGATTTTTTTCTATATAGGAATGGTCGTCTGTATACTCGCCTTTATTTTTTGCATGCATACTTGCTTTTATCATGGATACCACACGCTCAAGTTCTTCAGGTGCTACCCACATATTTTTTACATTCTCTATCCTTACTTTGTCATCAGCCTCATCGTCTGAATCACGCCATTTGTATATACTCTCATATGGCGGCATATCTGCCATTGTCGCTTTTATGTCCTGAGGTATCTGATCCGCAGCAAGTCCCAAAGTCTGTTTCATTTCATCATATGTATTTCTCAAAGCAAGTCGCATACCTATCTGTTTGCATGCAGTCTCTGTAAGTCCTGATACACCTGTCGTATATGTCTGGCTAGCAAAAATAAACTTAAATCCCAGAGCCCTGCCCTTTGTGAGAAGATTCTCCAGTTTTAAAGTGTAATCATTGACATGGCCCATACCTTTTGTCTCACTGATTATCTGCGACATCTGCGCAAACTCATCTATCACAACAAAGATAGCCGGCATATTCTCAGAAACTGGCACATCCTTCAGCTTTCTCCAGCCTTTTTTGGCAAATATCCTCTGTCTCTCATTTAATTCGTCAGTGAGTTTATCAATTATATCGAACACAAGGTTTTCTGATTTATCCAGTAAAACGTACTTTACCTGTGGTGTTTCCCAGTCTCCATACATTTTGAATTCTGTCATTTTAAAATCCATAAGCCACAATTCCAGCTCATCTGGATGATAATTCATCAACAGTCCACATAGTATCTCATGTAGCAGCCATGATTTACCAGATCCCGCAGCTCCCATCACATACGCAGCAAATGTGGTATCTTCAAATGAACAGTATACTGGTTCATCATTTTCATCTACGGCAAACGGAACTACTATGTCTTTTCGCCCATTCTTAGACTTCTCTGGCACGTGCATCTCGTATCTATCAAAATATTTTGTTCCTGCCTTGCCCTTGATTCCTGCCATATTCACTTCTTCAATAAATGATCCAGGTATATGATCTGGCATTTGTACAAATTCGAAACTGAGATATGATTCATTTTCTCGGAGGTACAATCTACCATCATTATCACTCACTATATCTATCCAGAGTTTCTGAGGTAGATTTTTTTCTATATACTCTTTACTATCCCCAGTCACCTTCTCCATGAACATCACAATAATTCCGAATCTCGCTGCATTG
>USSH01000314.1 GCA_900557435.1 uncultured Coprococcus sp.
TTCAGGACAAAGACAGGGGAAGGTCAGTATGAGGCAATTCCTGTGTATGTATTTGCTCAGCTTGATGTAGAGTTCGGAAGTGATGATTCATATCCAATACAGCTGATAATGATCGATGCCAGGGATGGAAGTGAAGTGAGCGTAGTTCAGGACGAGGCCAGATTCGGCAAAAATTAACAAGATACCCGGAATGTGATGAGTCCATAGTATAATTTTAGGTCATGTAATAAAAATAATAAATATATTAAAAAGTGTATGCCCGCAATGGCTATGGGAATAGATGAGTCAGTCATAGCCATTACGTCATACACTTTTTCTTTTTTATTTTTGTGGTGTATTTTTCAAGCGCATTTTCAGGGGTATTTTCAAGTGCATTTTCAGGTGAATTCCCAAGTGCATTTTCAAGCGCGCTTCTTTAGTATATTTTCTTGGTATATTCATATAAAATTCATATAAAATGCAAAAAAAATAAAAAAATGAAAATAAAAAAAGGATTATGAGAAAAAAGACAGAAGAATAAAGATGTGTGGTTAATAAAATATGCTTTATAAGAGATACTGTTAGGTTTTGTTTGTATATGTGGATAGGAGAAGACTATGACAATACGCGAAGAACAGGAACACCAGGAACATCAGATCTTAAGTCCGTTTGCATCGTTCAGCGACGAGTCAAGAGGCCGCGACAGGCAGGAGGAGCAGTGTGATCTGAGAACGGTATATCAGAGGGACAGGGATCGTATACTTCATTGTAAGTCTTTTAGAAGACTCAAACATAAAACACAGGTATTTCTGTCACCGGGAGATGATCATTACAGAACAAGACTTACTCATACGCTGGAAGTGGCACAGATAGCGAGAACAATAGCCAGATCTCTCAGACTTAACGAGGATCTTACAGAAGCCATAGCGCTTGGACATGATCTGGGGCATACACCATTTGGACATGTTGGTGAACGCACGCTTGCATCATGCGCGGGCAACAATTTCAGCCATAATGTACAGAGTGTCAGGGTTGTTGAGCACCTTGAAAACAGAGGCGAGGGACTCAATCTGACATGGGAAGTAAGGGATGGAATATTAAACCACAAGACATCGTGTACTCCGCATACTCTGGAGGGACAGTGTGTCCGACTTGCGGATAAGATAGCATATGTGAATCATGATATAGATGATGCGATACGAGGTAATATATTAAAAGAAGATGATCTTCCTGACAATATTACCGATATTTTGGGAAAAACGACAAGGGCAAGGCTTAATTGCCTGATACATGATGTTATAAAGACGAGTATGGGAAAAGATTGTGTAAGTATGTCACAGATGATAGGTGATGCACTTGGGGATCTTAGAAAGTATATGTTTACATATCTCTACACCAATCCTATAGCAAAGAGCGAGGAGATTAAGGCGGACAAGATGCTCAGGATCCTGTATGAGTATTTTATAGAGGATGCCAGCAGACTCACCAACGAGTGTGTGGAGATGATATATATGGGGGAAGACTCCAAAACTGTGGTCTGCGATTATATAGCAGGGATGACGGATAATTATGCCATAGAGACGTTTAAGGATATATATATACCGAAGTCATGGAAAGTATGATCACAAGTGGAAAAACATCAGAATAAATAAAAAAATAAAATGAATAAAATAAAAGAACTAATCCGGTATCAGATGTTTGTAGTTAAGGAGGAATCGAATTGTACTATTCGGATGATGTTATAAATGAGGTGTTGTCACGCAATGATATAGTGGATGTCATTGGCGGCTATGCAAGCCTGAAAAAGAAAGGCAGCAATTACGAAGCGTGCTGCCCTTTCCATCATGAGAAGACTCCATCGTTTAAAGTTAACAGAGAAAAACAGATGTATCATTGCTTTGGCTGTGGTGTAGGTGGAAATGTGTTTACATTTGTAATGGAATATGAGAATCTGAATTTCCCAGAGGCCGTGGAGCGGCTTGCCGAGCGCGCGGGTATACAGCTCCCTGAGAAATCCATGAGTGCACAGGAACGCTCAAGGGAACAATATAAGATAGCCTTGAAAGATATGAATAAGACTGCGGCGGCTTACTTTCATTATATATTGAAACATTCTCAACATGGTGAAAAGGCATATGAGTATTTTCACAATACAAGAGGTTTGAGTGATGAGACCATAAACAAATTTGGTCTTGGATATGCAGATATATACAGAGATGATCTGTACAAATATCTGAAGAGTAAGGGATATACAGATGAGCAGCTGAAAAATTCCGGACTTGTGGAGATATCAGAAAAAGAAGGCGGTGTGGATAAGTTCTGGAACAGAGCTATGATACCTATTCTGGATATCAATGGAAAGGTCATAGCATTTGGCGGACGCGTGATGGGAGATGGAAAGCCAAAGTATATCAATACCAGCGATACGGCTGTGTTTGATAAGAGCCATACTCTATTCGCGATGAATATTGCGAGAAGAAGTAGAAGAAAAGGATTTATATGTTGTGAGGGATATATGGATGTCATATCTATGCATCAGGCAGGTTTTGACAATGCGGTAGCATCCCTTGGAACTGCATTTACATTTGGACATGCGAATATTATAAAGAGATATGCCGATGAGGTGTATCTGGCGTATGATAGTGATGGAGCCGGAGTGGCTGCCACCAAGAAGGTTATAGCTATACTTCGTGAAGTCGGTGTTGGCACGAGAGTCATAAACATGCGACCATATAAGGATCCGGATGAATTTATCCAGAATCTTGGAAGTGAGGAATTCGAGGAGCGGATCAAGAAGGCAGAGAGCGGAATGATGTTCCTTGCAAGAATATATTCGGAGGAATTTGATCAGAATGATCCCGGAGAACGTACAAAATTCCAGAATCAGGTGGCAAAGGAGCTTTCGTATATTGAAGATCCGCTGGAACGCAGCAATTATGTGGATGCGATATCAAGAGCATACGTTATAAACAGAGATGCGCTGGCGGAGAAAGTGCACGATTACGGCGTGGCAGGGACTCCTAAACCGGACGTTGTAGAGAGAGAGGAACGGCGG
>USSH01000315.1 GCA_900557435.1 uncultured Coprococcus sp.
AAAGTGCAAAGGAAGCACATAGGAAAAATGCCATAATAGTTACATAAAAATGAATTACAATGGATGCCGCCATTGATATCGTCATCGCTTATTCCATTACTCATTGGGTTTCTGTTCTCTTGATCCATATCTATCATCCTTTCAGTTTATAATATTTTTAATCATGTATATTTTCTGTCTATCTCTTTCTTACATTTGCTACTATACGAAGTAAATGTGTCATATTTGTGTCTTTAATGTTTTAATTCTGTGCACAAATGATATATACTTATCTATGTTAAGTACGGACAACATGATTTTCACCTGCAACTTTCATGAAACATTCATGAGAGTACTAAAGTATGGCAGGTGATAGTATTTTCCGAGATTTTATAAGGAGGGCAATATATGTTTAGAATATGGGGCAAACTTGTAAAGGACGATCGTTTTATCAATGACACTGTCATATGTATAGACGATCATGAAATGACCCGCACGCACAAGGTTTACAAAGCCCTTGAGGATATATGTTATGAATTCCATCTCCCAAATCCCATCTGGCTGAAAAAGAATAAAGAAGAATTTATGCGTTTTTCAAGGACCAGATTTACCTCTGATAATTTTATGCAGAGTATTGATTTTGACTATCTTGATTTTCGAGTTATAGAGGAGGATTATTGATATGTTTTCCGTTTCTTCCATAAACAAGCGATACGGTAAAAACCAGGTATTGTCTGATGTATCCTTTGAAACCGCCCCTGGGAAATGCATAGCACTGCTCGGCATCAATGGATCAGGCAAATCAACTCTGCTCAGCATTCTTTCCGGGAATCTGAAGGCAGATTCAGGAAGTTATGGGTTTGATGACACAGATTCCTCCGTTGCTCTTCTTCCTCAGGATAACCCACTGCTGCCGGAGCTCACAGCACTGGACAATATCAGGCTGTGGAATCCGGGGAACAGAAAAAAGGTACTTGATGAACACAACATGGATATATGCAGAAATCTCGGCGTTGACACATTTCTCCACAAACGAGTATCAAAGCTTTCTGGCGGTATGAAAAAGAGGCTTAGTCTTGCCATAACCATGATGTCTGATCCCGATCTGCTTCTTCTGGACGAGCCATTGGCATCCCTCGATCTGCTTTGTAAGAATGGTATTCTGCATTACCTGAGGACATACACGGCAGGCGGCGGCAGTGTGGTTATAGCCACACATGAAACTTCTGCACTGGATATATGTGATCAGATTTACGTTTTGAAAAATGGACATCTGAATCTCGCTCTGGACCGAAGCGTATCACATGAAGATATTTCACAGGATACATATATAAAATTTCTGCAATAATTATATTTGCAAAGGAGGCAGGATCATGATATTTAGGCTCATACGAACCGACTTCAAAAGAATAACCCACTATGGAACATTCCTGCTCGCAGCCGCACTAGGTCTTATGCTAGTCCTTATCAGCCTTGCCCTCAAAGCGGATGACATTATCTATTCCGCTGACAATCAGAAACCACTGGACATCGGAATAGTCATGAGCGCCGATTCGCAGATGGCAAAGATGGCTTACAGCAGCATTGAAGAAATGGACAGCTACAAATCATCCTGCACATTTACCGAGATCTCCAACAAAGATACCGCACTTGCCATGCTCGAAAACAAAGAATTGTTTGCCGTGATCTATGTTCCCGACAACATCATCAGTGACATAATGGATGGCACCAACACTCCGGTTGAGGTGTACTATTCTGATATGCATTCCATAAACACATTTGTTTTGAATGACCTTTTCCGTTCGACATCATCCATGCTTGGAATATCTCAGGCTGCTATATACTCTGTTCAGGCCATAGGACATGAACTGCCAATATCTGATGACGAAAGGAATAAGCTGAGTGACGAGATCAATATCCTGTTTCTGACAAAGGTTCTCGATCGAGCATCAACATTTGTCACAACAGAAGTAAATGCCGTGCGAGCCACCAATACCACCACATTTTATATAAGCGCAGCAATTATCCTGGTAATGATGATCTGTTCATCGGTATTTATACCATTTGTCATCGATGTTCCTGGTAGCTTCAAGGCAAGACTAAAGACATATCACATTGGACCTTTGCACCGCAATTTAAGCTATTTCATATCGATATTTATGTGGGAATATATGTTGTATCTGATTTCGTATACTGTTCTCGCAGTGATTTCCTTTGGAACGGAAAAAATAGATATTCATATGAATGTCTCCGGGATATTAACAGGGGTGATATTGTCATGCATGGTATCAGTTTTTATACTGATCATCTGCTTAGTTCCCGCAGGAATTCATGGGTGTACACTGCTTCTTGTCATATGCACACTGATACTTGCATATCTGAGCGGCTTCTTTATTCCTGAAACCATGCTGCCTAACTTTGCAAAGGATATGTGTTCCATGTCGCCATTAAATAGATTTGCCCATGTTATGTGTCAGTATTTTACAAAAACATAAGGAACATGCTTCGCGGATTTCTCGGGTTATCGCGGCAATCGCCCAAGTCTCGTGAAACGCGGTTTTGACTCACCTCTCCGCGCAAATAGAATCAGCCTTATACGATTACTCATATTTTCACTTATCACAGTCTGGAGTTTAACATGAAAAATATCACACAGATTAATATACTGATAAAAAGAATACTCGGCCGTCCAGCTATGATCGCTGTCCTATTGATCATTCCGGCAGCACTTCTCTTTGTTCATATGCTTCCGGAAAAGAAGCAGTCAACAGAGATAGTTTCCGGTATATACATAGAGGAACACGATAGTTATACAGATGCCTTCGTCAGTCATCTGACCGATTCCGCTACAGGCTTTATATTTCATGAATATGAGTCCCTGTCAGATATGAAGGACGACGTGGCTTCAGGAACAATTGATGCAGGTTATATGATACCAACCGGGTTCAGCTCATCCATGATAAAGGGGGACGACAAAGTACACGTAACCGTATATACCACAGCTGGCAGCTCATTTGAAAATGT
>USSH01000316.1 GCA_900557435.1 uncultured Coprococcus sp.
TTATTTGGTTGAATGCACTTTCACCGAACATATCAAAGAATTTATTTTATGACTTCTTGACAAATATCAGGGATCTGGATACCAGACATGGGATGTTTGCAGACACGATATCGTCTATTGTATCTGATGCTAATGAGGAGAAGATTGAAACATGGAAGGAGCGTGATGCTTTTATGAACAATGCAATGAGAAGGATCATGGCTAAGGAATTACAGGAGAGCAAAGACGAAGGTAGAGACCTAATAAAAAAAGCCACAAAAGTCGCTAAGGACAACAACATATCAAACGCTGAAGGTCTTGAGGCTCTCGGATTTGACAAAGATACGGCAGAAGATGCCATAGCAATTCTGACAGAACTCGGAATCATATCATAATTAAATATTCAAGTAAAATATCCCCAGATAAATCCAGAAAATAAATAATTTTAGAATTTATCTGGGGAGTCCTATATAATATCT
This sequence comes from uncultured Coprococcus sp., assembly GCA_900557435.1. Lineage (GTDB taxonomy): Bacteria > Bacillota > Clostridia > Lachnospirales > Lachnospiraceae > Coprococcus. Next base: position 459 of record USSH01000316.1, read on the forward strand.
TTATTCCTTACACCAACTTTTTAACGTCCTCCGCGATCATCTCTGCATCAAGACGATTATCCTTAAGAACATCTTCGACATCGTACCTGTCAAGGAATTCCTTCTTAAGACCATAATTCAGCACCTTCATATCTGAATCGCCGTAGAATCTTGCAATCTTCTCGCCAAATCCGCCGTCCAGTATTCCGTCCTCGATGGTGACGACAACTGAGTGGTCTGCCTTGAGGCTTTCAAGAAGCTCCTCGTCAAGACCTGTAATATAATATGGATTGATGACGGTAGCATCAAATCCAAGCTCACTCTCCATCTCGTCCGCCACGGCATTTGCCAGACTGTAGAATGTTCCAAGGCCGAGTATGGCAACCTTGCTTCCCTTCTGTGTCACCTCATACTTATTCAGATCTCCGAAGTCCTTCGTCACAGGTCTTCCGTTTACCATTGCACCGCCTGGGAGCTTGATAGCCACAGGATGCTCATTCTGCTCAATACTCCAGTCAAGCATGGCAATATACTCTTCCTTTGTTGTCGGAGCAAGATATACAAGGTTTGGGATGTTGGACAGCATAGGAATGTCCTGGAATCCCAGATGTGTCACATCATTCATTCCATATACAGATCCCGCAAATGTCACTATAGTGGCTGCATTGTTGTTGATACAGAGATCCTGGGCTACCTGGTCAAATGTTCTCTGCACAAATGAGCTGTACACACCGAACACCGGCTTTCCGCCGCCTGCTGCAATTCCTGATGCAAGAGCCACCGCTGTCTCCTCTGCGATTCCCACGTCAACAAACTGCTTTCCAGCCTCGTGTCTCTTGTCCTCTGTGAAGCCCATGACCGTCGGTGTTCCCGCTGTGATGGCAACGACCTTTGGATCCTTCTTCATCTTGTCAAGCAGATAATCGCAGGACACACTTGAATAATCCTCCTCGCCGCCTTCAAATAACGATTTTCCTGTCTTTATATCAAATGGTCCATTGTAGTGCCACTGCTCCTTGTGCTCCTCGGCTGGGGCATACCCCTTTCCCTTGAGGGTTCTGATGTGAACCACGACCGGTTTCTTTGTATCCTTCACCTTCTGAAATGTGTCTATGAGGGCTGCAACATCATTGCCTTCATGCACGTAATAATAATCAAGTCCCATGGCGCGGAACAGATTGCACTCTGCTGTTCCCTTTGTATCCCTGAGTAATTTGAGATTTGTATAGAGTCCACCGTGGTTTTCAGCTATGGACATATCGTTGTCATTTACAACTATGATGAGGTTGCCATCCAGCTCTTTAGCGTAATCCAGGCCTTCAAGAGCCTCTCCTCCTGACAAGGAGCCGTCACCTATCACCGCTATCACGTTGCCATCTGCACCCTGAAGGTCCCTTGCCTTTGCAAGGCCTGCGGCAAGACTTATGGAGGTTGAAGTATGTCCAACCGTGAAGAAATCATGCTCGCTCTCTTGCGGGTTGCTGTAACCAGTCACATCATCATAGTGCTCCTCATAGAGGTATGCATCCTTTCTTCCAGTGAGCATCTTGTGTGGATAACTCTGGTGTGACACGTCATACACAATCTTATCCTTAGGTGACTCAAATACATAGTGAAGTGCTATAGTTGCCTCCACCATACCAAAGTTCGGTCCAAAATGTCCGCCGTGCTTGCTGGCTCTGATGAGAAGTGCATGTCTCATCTCGTCTGCAAGTGTTCCCATCTCTTCTACTGTCAGTTTCTTTACATCCTGTGGTCCGTTGATATTTTCAATATACATTTTTTCTTTATCCTCCTGTCTTTACATAGTACATTGCCTCTCATTAACATAGTGCACTACCGCTCTTTAACATAGTGCATTACCGTTCTTTAACATAGCGCATTACCGCTCTTTGATCTGCCTTTCCGTTTGCATCCACACATGCTCCAGATCGTGCATCTGTTATTCACAATCCGTAAATTTTCTATCCCATACAAGTTTGCCTGTCTTCACAGCCTCCTCATATTTGGATATCTTATAGTGAAGTCTCTCCATGGTGGCTTCAATCTGTTTTCTCTGCTCCTCCAGTTTCTCATACTGTTCCTTAAGAAGGTCAAGCCTTGCGCCAAATGTGGTATCTCCCATCTGTACCAGTTTCACATACTCGATAAGCGCCTCTATCGGAACACCAGCATTTCTCATGCATACAGTGTGTTCAACCCAACTGACATCATTTTCCTGATAATCCCTGTTGCCGTTAGCATTTCTAGCGACAGGAGGGATAAGCCCAACCCTCTCGTAATACCTGAGCGTATCAGCGGTGATATCAAACTTTTCACTTACTTCTTTGATAGTCATACTTCTCACGTATAATCCAATTATCTTAGATGGTAATTGGATTTTTCCTTTCTCCCAGTTAACACTGGGTATTTATTTCCATCTCTGATATATTTTGAAAAGGCACTGTGGATCTGTATCTATAATTTTACAGCTTTGACTGGTATGAGGTGACTCAGACCACAGCTTTTCGTCTATTACTGTTAATCAGTTTGTTAACGC
>USSH01000317.1 GCA_900557435.1 uncultured Coprococcus sp.
TCAGACCACATCTCTCAGCCACCATCCTGACTGTTTCACCATCTGATCTGTATATGTAAAATCCAGAAATCTTTCTTCTGTCACACCATGTCCGTATGCCTCTATGGCTGCAGATATTCATAAGCCTTATGGCGGTTTTTTCATCACACTCGACGCTGCATATTCCTCTTATCTCTCTTCTCATATTCATATTTTCACACTGTCAGCCAATCCACACTGTTAACAACTCCACATATCTTTATCTCATATTCCGTATAATAATCTATCTGCAAGCCTCTTCCATATATATTCAGTATTCCTTTCTTTGTCTTTACAGATATCCGCTCATCATCTGAATATATCACATGTCTGAAATTTTCTATTAGAAGCTCCTCATTGTTGAATACTGTCATTCTGGAGGTTCCGCTGTTCGTATCCGGACACCAGCAGGGAGGTTCAAATGATATAACATTTCTGAATCTGTCTTTCATAGATTACCCACATTATATTTTTGGAATATTATATGAGAGCATGCAAAAAAAGAGTACCGATATACTCGGTACTCTTAGAAATCAATTTAAAATCAAATATTAAGATACTATGATTTATTTGTACTTGCGCTTTCTAGCTGCCTCTGACTTCTTCTTACGCTTTACACTAGGCTTTTCGTAATGCTCTCTCTTACGAATCTCCTGCTGAATACCAGCCTTCGCACAATTTCTCTTGAATCTGCGAAGAGCGCTATCTAAGTTTTCGTTCTCTTTAACTATTACACTTGACATTCTCTCACCTGACCTCCCTCCAGTTGTAAATTATGCTACCAAATAACAACTGATTGGGTATTTTTAAGCACAAAATGTATTATATACATAAATAACCTAATCGTCAACAGAAAAATGACAAATTAATAAAATATCTGCGCAAGAATTATGAAAGCTGGTTCTGAGCTTCTGTCACAGCCTGTGCAAGTGCTGCATCTATTCCATCAGGATTCTTACCGCCGGCCTGTGCCATGTTTGGACGGCCACCACCGCCACCGCCAACAAGACCTGCCACAGCCTTGATGATATTGCCTGCATGTGCTCCCTTTGCAACAGCTCCGTCTGTAGCCATAGCTATGAGATTTACTTTGCCATCCTTTGCTGACGCAAGAACCACAATGCTGTCGCCGAGCTTGCTCTTGAAATCATCACCAAGATTTCTGAGTGAGTTCATATCAGTATCAGGAATAGCTGCTGTAAGTATCTTGATTCCATCCTTGTCAATTGCATTTGAAAGAACATCTCCGGCAGCTTCCTTAGCCATCTTATCCTTGAGTTTCTTATTCTCGTTTGTAAGTTCCTTAACCTCTGCAAGAAGCTGTTCGATTCTTGCTGCCACACCGTGGATATCTGTCTTGGCTGCCTTAGCTGCCTCCACAAGCTCAGATTCCATACTTCTGTAATAATCAAGAGCTCCAACAGATGTGAGCGCCTCTATACGTCTCGTACCGGCTGCAACGCCCGTCTCTGAAACAATCTTAAACATTCCTATAGCTCCTGTGTTTGCTACATGTGTACCACCACAGAACTCCTTTGAGAAATCTCCAATTGATACAACACGTACCTTCTCGCCGTACTTCTCTCCAAAGAGCGCCATAGCTCCTGTCTTCTTGGCCTCATCAACCGTCATGATATCTGTGCAGACAGGTATGTCGTGCTGGATCTGCTCATTTACTATGTCTTCAACCTTCTTGATCTCTTCCTTTGTCATGGCCTGGTCATGTGAGAAGTCAAATCTCAGTCTGCCTGGCTCAACAAGGGATCCGGCCTGCTCTACATGATCTCCGAGCACCATCTTGAGTGCCTTCTGGAGAAGATGTGTTGCCGAGTGATTGTTACATATGAGTGCTCTATTTTCTGCATCAACTGTGAGTTCAGCCACATCGCCAACATTCAACTCGCCTGACTCAACATAACCGATATGTGCAACCTTTCCGCCTACAACCTTGACAGTATCCTCAACAACAAATGTTCCATTCTCTGTCTTGATGACACCCTTGTCTCCTATCTGACCACCCATTGTTGCGTAGAAAGGTGTCTCCGGAACTATAATAGTTGCCTGCGCGCCCTCTGAAACTGTGTCTGCAAGAACTGACTTCTTATCTTTTCCCTCACCGATCTCAGTTGTGATAGCAGTTATCTCTGACTTGTATGTCAGCTTATCATAGCCAACAAATTCTGATGTCATATCAACAGGAAGCTGCTCATATACAGTCGCATCTGCTCCCATGTATGTTGTAGTCTTTCTCGCCTTTCTTGCAGTCTCCTTCTGGATGTTCATGCACTCAGTGAATCTCTCTTCATCCACCTCAATGCCTTCCTCCTCGATGATCTCCTTTGTGAGGTCAAGAGGGAATCCATAGGTATCATACAACTTGAAAGCCTTGTCACCAGAGAGAACCTTCTCACCTGCAGCCTTTGTCTCATCTATATAATCTTTGAGGATCGCAAGACCTGTATCTATAGTCTTGTTAAAGCTCTCCTCCTCTTTGTCTATCTTATTAAAGATATACTCTTTCTTCTCGCCGAGCTCTGGGTAAGCGTCCTCCGACACCTCGATAACAGTCTTTGCAAGCTCTGAGAGGAACTTGCCCTTGATTCCGAGAAGTCTGCCATGTCTTGCAGCACGTCTCAGAAGTCTTCTGAGTACGTAACCACGTCCCTCATTAGATGGAACAATACCATCAGATGTCATAAATGTAACTGAACGGATATGGTCAGTTATAAGTCTGATCGATACATCCTTCTCATGGTCTGTCTCGTATTCTACACCAGCCATCTCACATACTTTGTCACGCAGAGCCTTGATTGTGTCTACGTCAAAAATAGAATCAACATCCTGAACTACGACAGCAAGTCTCTCAAGTCCCATACCTGTATCTATGTTCTTCTGCTCAAGCTCAGTGTAGTTGTTGTGGCCATCATTGTTGAAC
>USSH01000318.1 GCA_900557435.1 uncultured Coprococcus sp.
CATCAGAAAGTGCCTGAAATGTCTCATTGCCATTTACATATGAATATGAAACCTTCTGGAGTTCAACTATACATCTGCCTGTATTATCTATAGCATTGTCACCAGCTGCCTTGTAATTCTGTTCAACTGACTTATCTTGATTTATCTGCTTATGTTGATTCTTGTATTTGTAGCATATATCTATTGGTATTCCAACCTTGCGCTTCATATCAACTGGAATCTCCAGTCCATAACTCTTAATCCTGTCAACATCTGTGAATACATTCCCAGGCTCTCCCTCTGCCACGATCCTGCTATCATCCAGTATGTATACCCTATCCGCCTTAAGAGCCTCTGCTATCCTGTGGGTTACCATGATAATGGTTATTTTTTTCTCTCTGTTTAATCTCTGAACGAGCTCCAGCATATCTTTTGCCCCCTGGGGGTCAAGCATGGATGTCGCCTCGTCGAGCACAATGCACTCAGGTGTCATCGCCATGGCCGATGCCATCGCAAGCCGTTGCTTCTGTCCTCCACTAATTCTTGACGTGTTGGCATACTTATAGGCTGTTAGGCCTGTAAGCTCCAGCATCTCATCTATCTTATTCCAAATATCCTCACTTGCGATACCAAGATTCTCCAGGCCAAAACCGATATCCTCGGCAAGGGTGTTTCCGACTATCTGGTTATCTGGATTCTGAAACACCATTCCTACCTGTCGTCTGATGGATGTAAGCTCCGTCACCTGCGCCAGATTCTTACCACCTATGACGATCGAGCCCTCATGCGGCACAAGAAGTCCATTCAGATGTCTTGCAAATGTCGACTTTCCAGAACCATTTCTTCCAAGGATAGCGATCACCTCACCCTTGTCCGCATGAAAATCCATGTTCTTTATCGCCCAGTTCTCTCCTATCTTATTGCCATCTTTATCCTTAATATTAAATTTATGAGATAATCCTTTTATATTTATAAAACTCATAATTTTTCCATTCTGTTCCACGAGATCACACAATATCTCATCAGTTTTATTAAAAAAAAGGACCGCCGTACACAAATGTCAATAAATACGTCTATGTACTGCAGCCCTGTTTATTTATCTGTATAATATCAATCGATTATACTAACTCGAGAATAACTTCAAGAGCCTGATCACCCTTACGCTGACCGATCTTGATGATTCTTGTGTAACCACCCTTACGTCCTGCGTACTTTGTACCGTACTCGTCGAATAACTTCTGTGTTAAATCGATCTTCTTTGTACCGGCCTTCTTACCAGCAGCATCTGTAGGAACTTCAACAACTGGATATAAAACCTTGAGCATCTCTCTTCTGGCATGAAGTCTTGAAGGCTGATCCTTCTTTACCTTCTTCTCAACTGTGTCGTATGCAGTAATCTTCTTACCATCTACAACTTCCTTGATTCTCTTGCCATCTTTATCCTTCTTAGCAACCTTAGCCTGAACTGTAACCTCATCGTAGTTGTCCTTCTCAGCAACTGCCAATGTGATAAGCTTCTCTGCGATCTTAACAACTTCCTTAGCTCTAGCCTCTGTTGTCTTAATCTTTCCATGATACAGTAACTGAGTTACCTGGTTACGAAGTAATGCGTTTCTCTGTGCGCTTGCTTTTCCAAGCTTTCTATACTTTGCCATTTTAATTATCCTCCTATACCCTTTGCGGGTCTTCACTGTGCTTACTATTATTCAGCTTGAGTGGTATACGAAAACTGATCTACTAGTCCTCGTTCTGATTAAGTGCTAAACCTAACTCCTTAAGCTTAGCTAAAACTTCATCCAGTGACTTACGACCAAGGTTACGAACCTTCATCATATCCTCTGGAGTCTTATTGATAAGTTCCTGAACTGTGTTGATACCAGCTCTCTTGAGACAGTTGTATGAACGAACTGACAGCTCAAGCTCATCGATATTCATCTCAAGAACCTTTTCCTTCTCGTCTGTTGTGCTCTCAACCATAACATCTACAAGACGTGCGTTCTCTGATAAATCTACGAACAGCTTCAAGTGCTCTACCAGAAGATTAGCAGCAAGACTTACTGCCTCGTCTGGAGCAAGAGCTCCGTTTGTATATACATCAAGAGTTAACTTATCATAGTCAGTAACCTGACCAACACGTGTATTCTGAACTGTAAGGTTTACTCTTTCAACAGGGGTGAAGATTGAGTCAATAGCTATAACATCAATAGGTGCATCTGCTTCCTTGTTCTTGTCAAGGCTCACATATCCACGTCCATTGGCAATTGTAAGCTCCATCTCGAGCTTTGCATCAGGACCACTGAGATTTGCAATAACAAGATCCGGATTAACAATCTCGATATCTCCGTCAACCTTGATATCTCCCGCCTTAACAACACGCTCTCCAACAACATCGATATATGCCTGCTTTGGCTCGAATGTATCTGAGTTATTCTTGATAACGACATTCTTGATGTTCATTATGATCTCAGTAACATCCTCTTTTACACCTGGTATTGAGCTGAACTCGTGTAAAACGCCCTTTATCTTAACGTGGCTTACAGCTGTACCTGGTAATGAAGAAAGCATTATTCTTCTAAGTGCGTTACCAAGTGTTATACCGTAACCTCTCTCTAAAGGCTCGATTACAAACTTGCCATACTTGTTGTCATCTGAAGTCTCAACGATCTCGATTTTTGGTTTTTCAAACTCAAACATCTAAGCCCCTCCTTTACGGGTTTTAAAATGCTACACTCCAAGTTACAAAATGTATAAATAAAGAACAAATCTTACTTAGAATATAACTCGACGATGAGAGTCTCATTTACAGGAACATCGATCTGCTCTCTGCTTGGCTTCTCTACAACTTCACCTGCGAGGTTATCTCTGTCTGCTGTTAACCAGCCTGGTACGAGAACGCCCTCTGTTGCAGCCATGATATCCTTATATCTCTGAAGAGACTT
>USSH01000319.1 GCA_900557435.1 uncultured Coprococcus sp.
GGATATTCCATCACGAACTGGAAGATGGAGCACAGTGACGAGAATATCAAGAAGTCAAACTGTTATTACAAGGTAGTAAGCGAGGCTGACTACCATATTCCTATCAAAGAGATAGAGAATATGTGCGAGAACGATCTGTTTTCCCAGGCATATAAGGGGTTGTTCAGATCTCCGTTCAAGGAGGGCAATGCAGAGGAAGATATCATGAATGTGCTCACAGAGCTCACTGTATTCTTACAGGAGGAGCAGGGTGAGGATATCAAGCTTGCCGTGAACGGTCTCATACAGTATGGTCAGATCACCAAGCCTACATATAAGATGATAAAGAAGAATACGGATGGTCTTCGAGAGGGCTTTGCCAAGAAAATGGAGAACTTTGAGAAGGAACTTCCGGTTATCATAAAGTCGATGAAGAACAAGCTTTGGAACGCACTGGATGACGTGATATCCAAATACATGAAGGAGTTTGGCCCATATGGTGCGATAGATGTCATAGGTGCTCCGAGTGCCGGAGTCACGGACTCAACAAAGGGTATGATGGCTGAGGTCAGAAAGCTTGAAAAGATGATGAAGGACTATACACCGTCCGGTGAATATACCAGGATCATTGATTCAATCAAGACTATTGTTGCGAAGAGATTCTTCACTTTCCCTTCAGCGAAGAGGGAGACTGAGAATGGATATTTCGAAGCATGTATCAAGGAAGCGCTTGCTGCGGAGAGAACAAAGCTTATAGATGAACTTGATGCACAGGATCTGTTTGGAGATACACTTAGATGGCTTCAGCAGAGGGCAGAGAGACTTGACGAGATATATTCACAGTTTGGAGAGGATCTGAAGAATTCCATCGAAGATCTGGCGAACAATGGTGATAAGGCTGTTGGCAATATACTCAAGAAAGCTAAGAGACATGAATTCCTTCCTACTGATTATGTTACATCCAGAAGGATAAAGGAGATGGAGACAGGAATCATCAAGCTTATGCTGGACAACGAATCCAACATAGACAGTGGAAGAGTTGTTCCTGTCAAGGATGAGATGGAGAAGATATACAGAGAGCTGTTTTCCGGTGTTGGAGCATATGGCCCTGAGAAGATGTTCACAGTGGCATTTGCTGATAAGAAGCTCTCGGAGCAAGATCTCAACGTTATGTACGGATCTCCGATCAACGACAGGAGAACATCCATCATGGAGGAGGCTGCCAGGGCATTTGTGGATGATATATCAGAGGAACAGCCGCTGTGTGTTCTAGCTGATGGATATAAGGAGAAGCTCCTTGCAAAGAAATATATATCGGTTCCAAATGTGATGCCGTATTTCAGCAAGGCAGTCAAAGCGATACTGATGGCTCCGCCATACAACGAGAAGGAGGATTCCATAACGCTCAATCCGGGTGAGATAGAGATCTCGATCGATGATATATTTGTCGGTGTTCCAGTATCCATGATGCAGTGTGCGATGGAGATGCAGATGGCTTACAATGCAGTATATGATTACAAGGGACTTCATATTGATGAGGTGAACAAGGATATGAAGAGCTTCCCTGATTTTGTCACAATATAGGTTAGTTTATACAGCCCTTTAATATGCGAGTATTAAGGGGCTGTATTGTTGTTATGACCATGGCGTATTTTGAAGAAAGAGATGGAATTGGATTTGAATAAATCTTTTAACGGATACAGAGCATATATAATGGATACGGGGGCATTTGCTGACGATGGGATATATGGCAGATGTCTGGATGCAGTATCGGAATACAGAAGGTGTAAGGTGGAACGTCTCAGGAGGCGGGATGACAGGAATGCCAGTCTTGCAGCGGGAATCCTGCTTGCACATGCTCTCAGGGAATGTGCCGGGATTGATGAACGGCTGGTCACGTATGAGAAGAATAAGGCGGGAAAGCCGTTTATAAAGGATATTCAGCTTTCGATAAGCCATACCGAGGGTTGTGTGGCGGCTGCGATAGGCAGTGAGCCTTGTGGTATAGACGTTGAGAGAGTCAGAAGGATACCGGACAGCATAGTTAACCGCCTGTATTCGGATGAGGATAAAAAATGTGTGATGTCGTGTGCACACCCGGAAATATACAGCACATGTGTGTGGACAAGGCGCGAGGCGTACAGCAAGATGACTGGAACAGGCATACTCATGAAGGATGAGGAACAGCAAATGGTCATGGACAATGCACATATGGAGAAGAAGAATATCTGGCTGGGCAATTATGCCGTATGCAGGGCTGAGTGTGACGGCCGTATGCATATGGATGAAATAGCGGATCCTGCGCATGCAGAGGGAGATAGGAATATAGACTTTATAGCTGCATTTTGCGCAGCTTCTGATGGAACTTTTTCACCGGATATTAAGATGATTGATTCGGCTGATATTGTGTGTTATTATGTTTAATTAGGTGTATTAGGAAGAACTACATAAGGAGAAAAAAATGAGTAAAAAAGCTACAAAGGCGCTTAACAATAAATATTATGTCGCAAGATATAATGCGTCTAAGGTGAACGATAACCTTACAAGCAGGGAGAAGAGTGCAGAGGTGTTAAATATAGACAGGACAAGGCTTTCAAGGATAGAGCTTGGCACAGTAGTTCCGTATCCTGAGGAGGTACTTTCCATGTCAAAGGCATATGACATCCCTGAACTCTGTAACAGCTATTGTTCAGGTGATTGTCCTATAGGAAAAGAGACTGTGAAGCCGATAAATGCGGACAGCCTTGACAGACTTATACTTCAGTTCCTAGGATCTTCCAAGAAGATGGAAGATATATCTGAGCAGCTTATAGAGATCACCGCAGATGGAATAGTCGATGAGACCGAGGTTGCAGCTTTTGACGCTGTCCTTGAGGAGCTTGAGAAGATGTCTGTGAATATACAGTCGCTGATGCTCTGGGCTCAGAAGA
>USSH01000320.1 GCA_900557435.1 uncultured Coprococcus sp.
CCAACGCTTTTGTCATTGCCATACACAACACCAAAATCTGTAAAATTATCAAATACACCTAGATCACTTATTCTATTCTGAATAGCCGCTTCCTGTTGTATTCTGGTAAACTCGTCCACAGTAGTATCTGTAGCATCGTATTCACAAAGCTGATCATCTGAAAATAACAATGCCACTGTATTCTCTATATCCTTAAGATAATTGTCTACATTATATTCAAGCTGCTGATTATTAGAAGATATAAGATTTACTATCTTACTTCTCATATTATCAACCGCCTGTTTTGTAATAATATAAGATATTGTACCTGCCGTGACAACGACAGCAGCCAGGAAGATGATAGCGAATCTCCTCCTGGCTCTGCTTATCTCATATTCAGTTCTGTTCCTGCTGCTCACTGACATAGCTTTCTTCCCCCGTGTTATATACATAGGTACTATATAACAACTATTATTGGTGAAATGTCAATCTTTTTTCTCATCTTCCCGGCTCTGCTTCATTTCTTTCAATATCCTGTCCGTCAGAGAATTGATGGTCTGCATCTCTTCGGTGTAACTGTCATCAATGAGACTAACCACATAGGACATGGACGGTGACTCACTCATCTCCATCATCAGGAATATCCAGCCGTTTCTGTTGAGTATTTCGGTCAGCTCATCCTTGAAATACTCACACATATTCTCCAGTGTGGGATTTATCATGTCAAATGGTGCTATCTCATTCAATGTCTTGTCCTGATATCTGCTCAGAAATTCTTCAACTCTGTGCTCAAGATGATGGAACTTTACAGTCTCATCTCTTCCCTTGACAACATTTATGACGATCTCCCAAGTGTGAGGATGTACCTCCCCAAGTACTCCATTTTTATATATTCCATGTCTGGCATTGAGGTAGAATTTGAATTTGTATTGCCTGAATCTCATCTGTTCGTCGCCTCCCCATAAAATACTTTTCTCGGATCATCGCCGTCTGTGACAGCTCTGAGTTCTGTTCTAATCTCAGCTCCCGCTTCATTTGCCGAGGTTCTTTTCCAGCTTTCAAGCATCTTATCACGTATCTGTTCAGCCGTTGACATATCTGTCATATACATAAGCACAACAAAATTGCCTTTTGAGATTTCTGCGGTTACATGATTAGATCCCATGCAGCTCTTTATGAAATCCATTATCTTGAATATCTCGTCTCTTGAAAAATAACGATCTCCCATCTGAACACTTATGAACATGAAAGTAATCGGATAAAGCTCCAAATCTGTCGATTTTGAGAGCAGCGAATCCACAACCTCCATATCGTAATATCTACCTGATCTTTTATCTGCAGGCTCAATATCCTTCTGCCTTAACTCTTCCTCATAGCTTTCTGTAAGTCTCTCATACTCATCGAATTTCTCATTTCTCGCTGCAAGTTCAGCTTCAAGCCTTCCGACCTTTCTGCCCATATGGCCTATCCTGCCGGCATATTCTATCACCATGCCGCCAAGTACAAGGAGTAATGCTATCACAGCTATTACAATATAGAATTCAAAATCATTAACTCCGTATGCCGAAAGCACATACGATCTGTCGGCGAACATCCCGATAACGTAATCAGATCCGGCAACAGCAGTCACACTGACTATCCCGTTCTGCTCGCTCATATATTCGTCCAGACCTGATACAGTCATGTTAGACAGTTCCGCCGTGGTTGCCGCATCCTTAATAAACATGATGCCATCCCCTTTTATGAGGAATGCCCATTCCGAACCGGATACATCAACTACTTCATTTATGACTGACTCCATATCTTTCTCACTCAAACCTTCCAGTCTCTCAGCCAGAATAGATACTGTCTGCGACTGGTCGTCCTTGTACGCTGCAAGAATGTTGTCTCTATTGGTCTTCATGTGATAACCATAGTATATGGTTTCCAGAGCTATCATAAACAGAACAACAGCACAAGCTGTCACTACTCTTCCTCTGTATGTCTTATTCTTTTCAGCTTTCCTGCTCATGACATTTTCTCCTTCCTGTCACCTTGTACACCAATCTTCCAAGCCAGCGGAAGTCATGCTTTATGATGCTCCACGCCGTCTGTTTCTCTTCACTGAAGTTCTGCATCTTCCAGCTTCCCTTGGACTTCATGGAGTTGATTATTCCTGCAAATCTGAACCAGAATACGACAAAGTTGTACAATGGAAGCAGAAATACAAGATACCATTTTCTCATATAATATCTTCTGAGCTGTTTAAACGGACTCAGGAAAAGACTTATACATATATACAACAATGTTGTGGTAAACACATACAAAAGATACATGATTATGACCGAATCTATGATAAGCGTAAACGGATAATCCTGGAATATACCAAGGCATATCAGCGCAAAGTACCATATCATACGCGGGAATGCAAATGTGTGATCGAACATAACCAATCTCACAATGAAGTCAGAGAAGAATCCGCGCACGGCGTTCATCCTGTTCTTCATGAACATATGAACAACCTCTATCTCCCCCCTCTGCCATCTCTGTCTCTGTATATACAATCTGTTCATATCCTCTATCGGATCGACATAGAATATAGCTTCACTGCACAGTGCAACCTTGTCTCCGAGCACATCCCTTATCTGAAACGTTACATGGGTGTCCTCGCACACAGTATCCGTATTGTACATATTGGTTTTCATGATGGTTGATCGTCTGAATGCTGAAAAAGCACCGGATAAATTATATCGGTGTATGTACTGATTTTGATAAACAGGGAATAGCCTGTTTTAATCATATACTGCTTGAATATGGAGCAGAGTATACGGTTAAGCGGTTATCACCCAGGCCGTATAAAGATTTCAACCTTTACCTGACGAGTAAATGTTTTCAGGAAGAGATAAGGAGGCTGCAGCAGGGTGATGGATGATATTTCTTTTC
>USSH01000321.1 GCA_900557435.1 uncultured Coprococcus sp.
GTTACAACTTCACAGGGATATTTCCCTAAGGACAATACCAAGGAGTTCGACAACGACCTTGTGATAGTAGACTGGCTCACTCAGTATTCAGATGAGAAGGATGCCACATATGTAAGAGGCTTCCTTGGAAGAATGCTCTTTGCAGGTGAGGACGGAGTGAAGAAGGTCAAGGTCCTCTCAGGAGGAGAGAAGGTTAGATGCCTTCTGTCAAAGCTTATGATCATGGGTTCAAACACACTGATCCTTGATGAGCCTACAAACCATCTGGATATGGAGTCGATCACAGCGCTCAACAACGGACTTATCAAGTTCCCTGGAGTTGTACTGTTCTCCTCACAGGATCATCAGTTTGTCCAGACAACTGCAAACAGGATCATAGAGATCACAAACACCGGTCTCATAGACAAGCAGACTACATATGATGAGTATCTTGCAAATGACGAGCTTGCCAGAAAGAGACAGGTTATGAATATGGATACCGATAATTAAATATTTCCAGATATACAAGAATACGGTCATGACAGAGGTAAAACTGTCATGACCGTATTCACGTTTAATATGATTATGAGATGTATTGATTTACTGCTGCGTATCTTCGTCGTAGAGACCAAGATCGAATATATAGTTTAATAGTTTGGTAATACGCTCGACATTGCCGTCACTGTTGCCGGGGAATGACAGATATACATCGTCGTAACCGAGGTTCATTCTTTTGGCGAAATCTGTACCGCTGATGTCTATCGCATATGCCGATGTGTGGTTTGCTGAATCCTGAGCTGTCACCACCTTGTCTTTGAGCTGGTCTTCGAATAACTGCTGTAAAGTATCTGTGTAGGTGTCTAATGGATATATAAGGTTTATATAGCTGCAACACTCAACACCTGCTTTGTCTGATATTATGACATCGTATGCATTCTCTTCGCATAAAAGAGGAAAAGCTGAGTATTCGTCGGCGTTGGAGTTGTAGTTAGATTCAAATGTAGCTTTGTTGTATTCAAGGTTCTGCATATATCTGACTCTGGCCGAACTTTTATAATTGTAGTAGGTCTTGTAGTCATCGATTACGGAAGTGTCCACACTCCACGGATCTGGACTGTTGACAACTGCGTAGGCGAGAGCGGTAGGCTTTTTGCTTTGATATACAGCAAATGATATCCATGTAATAGAGACAACGATCATAGCAACGACAAGAAGCTTCCATTTGTTGCAGTTGAAAAAATACTTTATCCGCTGCGATCTTGTCATATCAGAAGTGACGGACACCTTGTGTTCTTTGTTGTATCTGTGTCTTTCCTGCCTGGACATGGAATGAAGTTCCAGGCTGTTTTCGGTGCTGAGGTCAGCCTTTGGCGCTGCTTTTCTTGGATCAGCAAAGTCACTGGCAACTTCGCGCCTTATTCCTCTTGGCTGCACGAGGATATCTGCTTCTTTTGAACTGCCGGTTTCAAGCTGTTCCGGTTTATCTTTTTCCATATGTATATACTCCTTTGTGATGGAATGCTTAGCCACATCAGATGTGCTGAAATGTGCACCCACACCGGATGTGATACATCAAGTATACTAACATATACATAAGAATAACATAACCCTGTAAGGCGAAAATTTATAAAAATTTAAAAGTGCACAATTGAACATGCAGTTTTTTCACGCGCTATGCATAATTACCAAAAGGAAATGCGTTAAACGCATGGTTTTATAGATATAAAGTATATATGCGATTGATGCCGTAAATCCTCGGTAAAACGGCAAAATACGTTCTGATTGACAAAAATGATAAAATAAGCACCGCACAGATTTATTTTAATTAGTTATTTTTTTTAGCTAAAAAAAGCATAATGTGCAAAAAATATAAAAAAACCAAAAAAAAGACTTGCCAAATTAGATAATATGCCCTATAATGAGTTCATGTTGACAAGGACATTGTCAATAACAACAATAAATGCCGCTTACGGCATTGCACTCTGTATATATCAGTGAGGTATATGATGTTTATAGAGTAGCGCACATATTTATACTTATTTTAAAGGAGGGTTTTTTTGTGAGAAAAATCAAGAAGGCATTAGCTCTTTCATTAGCTTTAGCAATGGGATTATCACTCGTTGCATGTGGTAATGATAGCAGCACAACAGAGGCAACAACAGAGGCAACAACAGAGGCTAAGACAGACGCAGCTGACGACACAACAGCAGCAGCTGACGACACAGCAGAGGCAACAACAGAGGGCACAGCAGCAGCTGGAGCAATTGCAGCACCTAGCACAGATGGCTGGGATGCCAGCAAGAAGATCTACGCTTACTCATGGGATGAGGATTTCTCAAAGAAGATGAACATTGTTCTTGACAAGTTCCCAGAGTACAAGGATTATGTTGAGTTCGTTACACTTGGTGTTGGTGGAACATCAGATGAGTACAAGACAGCTATTGACACAGCTCTTACAAGTGGAGAAAAGTATCCTTCACTTATCCCAGCTGATAACGATGTAGCTAAGTATTGGTCAGAGACTGACAAGACAGCTAGCCTTACAGATCTTGGATTCACAGATGATGTTATGGCTAACTCATACGACTTCGCTAAGCAGTATGGAACAAAAGATGGACAGCTTAAGTGTGTTACATGGCAGGCTTCAGCAGGTTCTGTATTCTACAGAAGAGACATTGCTAAGGAAGTTCTTGGATCAGATGATCCTGAGACAGTTCAGGCAGCTCTTGCTGATTGGGACAAGTTCTTCGAGACAGCAGACAAGTTAAAGGATGCTGGATACAAGATCGTATCTGGTCCTTCAGATGTTAAGTATGCTATCTGGGATACACAGCAGAGCCCATGGGTAACAGATGATGGCTCATCAGAGAAGCTTACACTTGATGGCGCTGTTACAGAGTCTCTTGAGACAGAGAAGAAGA
>USSH01000322.1 GCA_900557435.1 uncultured Coprococcus sp.
CTGAACCAGCAGCAGGAAATAAAACACCAGGAAGAGGTTATCACTAAACTGAAACAGTTTAATCGGGAAAAATCCATCAAGCGTGCTGAAAGCCGAGAAAAGATGCTATCAAGAATTGAAAGGCTGGACAAGCCTACCGAGGTTGCATCCGAGATGAGGATTACTCTTGAGCCTTCCATATTAAGTGGCGAGGATGTTCTCACCATTGAAGGACTATCCAAATCATTTGGCGATAATACATTGTTTTCAGGAATTGATATGGATATCAAACGCGGCGAGCATGTAGCACTGATCGGCGGTAACGGAACAGGAAAGACTACGATACTTAAGATGATCAACAAACTTCTCCCCAAAGATGCCGGCATCATCATTCTTGGTTCCCGCGTAAAAATAGGCTACTACGATCAGGAACATCAGGTACTTACGATGTCGAACACAATATTTGATGAGATAAGCGACGCATATCCCGATCTGTCAAACACCAGGATCAGAAATGTACTTGCTGCTTTTCTTTTTACCGGAGAAGATGTATTCAAAAGGATCCAAGATCTATCAGGTGGTGAGCGTGGTCGTGTATCACTCGCAAAGCTTATGCTCTCTTCCGCCAATTTTCTCATCCTTGATGAGCCGACGAACCACCTTGATATTACATCTAAGGAGATTCTTGAAAACGCAATACAGAATTATACCGGAACAGTTCTCTATGTGTCCCATGACAGATATTTTATCAATCAGACGGCTACGAGAATCATTGAATTGAAAGATAAAGAGCTTACAAGCTATATAGGCAATTACGACTACTATGAGGCACACAGAGTCTGCAGTAACGATGATCAGAGCAGCTCACCTTTCACTCCTATAAGCGGTGTCCAGGAAGTTAAGTCCGAACCTGCTGTGTCCCAGGCCAAGCTCTCATGGCAGGAAAGTAAAGCCGAAGCGGCAAGAAAACGGAAAATTGCCAATGATCTCAAAAAACTTGAGGCTTCCATAGAAAAACTTGAAACAGAGATATCTGATATCGATGAACAGTTCCTTCTTCCTGAAAACGCAACAAATGTCGGACTGCTAAACGATCTGACAAAGCAGAGAAACGAAGCCGAAAGCCAGCTTGAGTCTCTGTACGAGCAATGGGAAGCCCTGTCCGAGGAAGCATGATATAAAAATCGACCTATAGGGCAAAACGTACGTTGGATGGAATTAACCTATCAACACAATTTGTCCTATAACCCGCATTTTGTCATATAACCAAATAAATAAGACCTGACGTTGTTTTCACAACTATGCTGTATCTACAGTCATGTTACGAAACCGACGTCAGGTCTTATTCATATAGTAGAGTTATATTAATGTCTTATATGTATTATCTTTTTTGCATACTGACCAGACAGATCGTATGCTGAGTTGCTTATGTACACCTGATCACTGCTTCCCATTCCACCTTGGATCACCCAATACTCAGGCTTGTTGCCACTGTATAATCCCCAGTCATTCACATATGCCTCACATGCAGATGCTGATATTCCAAGGCTTCTCAGATATTTCTTCAGTACACTGGCTGATGCAAATTTACCCAGATATATTCCAACATGTGTCGGTTCGCCATCAGTATAATAAACTATTACATCTCCCGGGATCAATGCGCTGTACGAGAAATCCTCCCTGTCTGCCGTCAGGTTATATTCCTTAGCAGAAAGCCAGTCGCCGTTGTCCGACAGAATGGCCTTTGCAGTAACTTTACGAAGAGCCCAGTCCGAACACATATTACTTGAATTGATGACAAATCCGCCCTTTGAGTAGCTTGTATACTTAACTGTCATATCCTCCGAAGGATCACTGCCACCTGCATATCTGAATGCATTTGCAACAAAAGCATTACAGTATATACCTGTCTTGCCAAGGTAAGCCTTTGTCACCCTCTTCATCCACGCATTATAATTCCAGGTTATCTCCGTCTTCTTGGCACACTGTCCATATTTATTAAATACATATTCCACGTCACCAACTATCTTATTGGTTGAACTTATACATTTTCCATTTGCACTTACATAGTAATATATAGATTTCCCATTTATCGTAGTCTTTTTGAGACCACTACCGGCCACTCCTAGCTTGGCCCCGGACCTGTAAATCGAACAATTTTTAGCCACATCATAGTATACATATGACGTTGCATACACTTTATCGCCTATATATACCGCACTTGTCTGACTGATGGTCTGCCAGCCCTTTGTTCGAACAAGCTTACCAGTCTTATCAAAGTAATAATATCCTCCCGGAATGTATACAACCGTGTTTCTCTTTTTTATCCAGGTGTTATTGACACACACTCTATATGTGTCTGCATATCCAGATACAGGATGTCCCTTTTTATAATAAATAACATCTGACAATCCGGTTGCATCCGTGTGTATGACGAGATTGTTATACGATGGAAGCCATACATTTCTGCCAAGTACAACACGTCCGGTGTCAGTCACTTTATAGCATCTGTATCTCACTCCATCCGCCTTCACCGTATAAACAACGACTCCGGATTTCACATAATATCTACAGCTATCGGACTTTACATACCACTTCGTGCCATTATATTTTGTTCCTTTAACAAAGTAATAATATGTGCCATTTACATTCTGTATTCCCGTAAATGTACTTTTCCATGCTCCTCCTGTATAGTTGAATATTTTTCCCGCATAATTCTTATTCGGAAAGCTTTCAAGATAATATACCTTTGTTGCATAACATTTATCAGAGAAATAAAATTCATAGTCTCCGGTTTTCACCCATTGGGACTTGACCGCTTTTCCATCTGGGCCAAGATAATAATACTCCTTGGCTTCCTTTCTCATATCGTCCTTCACTGGAATACCGGCCTCATAATAATAGAT
>USSH01000323.1 GCA_900557435.1 uncultured Coprococcus sp.
TATCCTCATACCCTGATGCTATCTTCTTCAAATCCTTGCACCCGGATAAATATGCATCTCTTATCTCCTTGTATGCATATGTTGTAGCAGCCACATATTCAGGTTTTTTCATACGGCCTTCTATCTTAAACGAATCTATTCCGGCATCCATCAGCTTGCCTATATCCTGAAGCATACACATGTCCTTTAAACTTAACATATACGCTGATTCGTCACCAAGCCTATATTTCTTTCTGCAAGGCTGTGCGCATCTGCCTCTGTTGCCACTTCTGCCACCGGCATAGCTGCTCATTAGACATCTGCCTGAGTAGCTATAACACATAGCACCGTGAACAAAAGTCTCTATCTCAATATTAACCTTTTCTTTTATTGCTCTGATTTCATCCAGTGATAATTCTCTTGACGGCACAAACCTTGTCATGCCTATTTTTTTTAGAAATGCTGCCCCATACTCACTAGACACGCTTAATTGAGTGCTGCCGTGCAATGGTAAATCTGGGAAACAGGCCGAAAGAACACCCGCGACTCCCATATCCTGAACGATAATTCCGTCCACGCCTTCTCTGTAAAAAGGCTCCACATATTCTGGAAGCCTTTTTATCTCGTCATTTTTTAGCAAAGTATTGATTGCCATATACACCTTAACATCAAATGTATGACAATAATCAATAGTATCCAATAATTCTTTTTCATCAAAATTGCCGGCAAATGCACGTGCACTAAACATACTGCCACCCAGATAGATAGCATCTGCATGGGCATTCACAGCTGCTCGAACCGCATCATAATTTCCCGCCGGCGCCAATATCTCTGTTCTATTTAACATTTTTCTCCGCTTCAAGTTTTATTATCTGTCTCTGAAGTTCACTTATCTTATCCTTATATTCTTCGATCATCTTCTGTGCAGACTCATACTTTATCTGAACCTCTATAACCTCATGTCTGAGATCATATATCTGTTTGTCCTTGTCATCATCCTCTGTAAGCATCTGATTCACCTGATCTTTTGCCTTAAAATAATCGTCTGCTATATTTAATGCAAGCAGTACATTCTGATATTCCGCGTTAAATCTTCTATACGCTTCCGATGACTGACACTCAGCTATCTTGCCATTGATATATGTGGCAACATTCTGAAGATAATCTTCACTTTCCTGACCGCTCAGAGTATATACTTTATTGTTTATCACTACCTTGATATCATTCTTTTGTGCCATACCCATTCTCCTTAATCATAATATATATTATTGTACCATAATACCATTTACGCATACAATTTAC
Source organism: uncultured Coprococcus sp. (assembly GCA_900557435.1). GTDB lineage: Bacteria > Bacillota > Clostridia > Lachnospirales > Lachnospiraceae > Coprococcus. Next base: position 1,282 of record USSH01000323.1, read on the forward strand.
ACATACAATTACATATACAATTAACATACAATTTCTCATACCATTGCACATACCACATTGCACATACCACATTGCACATGTCATTGCATGATCTATTTATTTTTAATTAAAGCATCCAATCCCAAATGCCTATAGCAAATATCCGTCACAACACGTCCTCTTGGAGTCCTGTTCACAAACCCATTCATGATAAAGAAAGGCTCATACACGTCTTCTATAGTTCCCGGGTCCTCACCTACAGCAGCAGCCAAAGTATCCAATCCTACTGGTCCGCCATCAAATTTCTCTATCATGGTCAAGAGAATATTTCGATCATTGATATCAAGTCCCATAGAGTCAACCTGCAGCTTGTCAAGAGCTTCTTTTGCTATAGATTTATCAATATATCCATCATGACATACCTCTGCATAATCTCTGCATCGTTTAAGCAGTCTGTTTGCAAGTCTAGGAGTTCCTCTAGATCTTTTAGCAATCTCTAACGCTCCTTCATCATCGATTTTTACCCCAAGAACTTCTGCCGATCTAATAATTATCTCCTTTAAGTTCTCTTTTGAGTAAAATTCCAGTTTATCTACCATTCCAAACCGGTCTCTGAGAGGTGCAGAAAGCATTCCAACTCTGGTTGTAGCACCTATAAGCGTGAACTTAGGCAAATCAAGTCTGATTGAACGGGCACCTGCCCCTTTGCCAATCACCACATCTATAGCATAATCCTCCATAGCCGGATAAAGCACTTCTTCAACCTGTGTGCTAAGTCGGTGAATCTCATCAATAAATAATATGTCATTGTCTGAGAGATTATTTAATATCGCCGCCAGCTCACCTGGTTTTTCAATAGCAGGACCTGACGTGATCTTTATATTGACCCCCATCTCATTGGCAACTATTGTTGACAATGTAGTTTTACCAAGCCCCGGAGGACCATAAAGCAGCAGATGGTCAAGAGGTTCTTTTCTCTTTTTTGCTGCCTCTATAAATATTCTCAAATTATCTTTGACCTTCTCCTGTCCAATGTACTCTTTCAGATATTGAGGTCTAAGACTATATTCGCTTTTTTCTTCTTCTTTATCCAGTGTTTCTGTTGAAATAATTCTGCTCATCTATGCCCCACCACTTGATCTTACTGCTTATATATACTAGAATTCATAGTCATATTGCCGGTAAACCTGAAATATTACATGATATTTTTAAGTGCAGCCTTCAGCAGTTGTTCCTCATCCATATCCTGCCAGCCAGCTACTTTTCCAATGGCCTGTCCCGCCTCGATTCCTGAGTACCCAAGTGCCGTCAATGCAGCTATAACATTTGCTTTTATATCACTCTCATTCTGCATCACTTCTGTTTTTTCATTATAGGCAGCATCTAACATATCCTCTATGCGAAGCTTATCCTTCAATTCAAGGATAATCCTTGACGCCCCCTTTGTTCCTATGCCGTTGGCACGTGTTATGGATTTGACATCTTCGGAAACAACAGCCAGTCTGAGCTCATTTACCGTAAGTGCTGAGAGAAGTGATAAAGCAGCCTTAGGGCCAACACCATTTACCCCAAGCAAAACCTTAAAGATTTCAAGTTCATCTCTATCGTGAAATCCATACA
>USSH01000324.1 GCA_900557435.1 uncultured Coprococcus sp.
GCTACTTGCTAAAATCTCTGAAGAAGTGAAACCTGCAGAGACTGCGGGATGCTGTGCTCATAATCATGGGAAGGATCCTGTGGAGCCAGGAAATTCTTTGATGCTCCCACCTCCACTCACCGCAAATGCATACGAGAACGCAAGAAGGCTCACGATACGCGAGGTTAGCCCAAAACTTTCAGGTTTCAGAGCGGATACAAATGAGAAGATGGGACATCTTGATCATTTCAAGAATGGATGGACAGGAACAAATGCAGGTGACAAAATATCATTTGAACTTGAGGGCAACTGCATAGGAATACAGTACAGAAAGACAATATCAAGACCTGCTGTCAGGGCTCAGGCTGTGATTGATGGGGACGTCGAGCATCCGGTTTTATTGGATGGTAATTTTGATCAGGATTGGGGCGATTGTCTGTATATAGAGCCTGTGCTGCATCATGGTGAGAAGAAGAAACATACACTTGAGATAACTGTTCTTGATGATGACTGTGTGGGTACAACACCATTTTATCTGATGTCCATAATAGTTGCATGATAAGTATGCGATTAAGAGAATGACAATGTTCAGATTGGCATAGATATTTGAAGAATTAAATTAAAATAAATAATATTGTATATTGCAATATTGGGGATAGAGGACTATTATTAGCTCAGAAAGTACAAAGAGGTACTGCAGAATCTTGCAGTGCCTCTATTTTTTTTTATGCTGGTTTTTATACCCGTACAGATTTTTGAGGAGGATGATATTATGACACCGATGAACAATGCAGATTATCTTATCAGATTGCAGCACGCAGATGAACTTGAAGCTATGAAGGCAGCAAAAAAGGCAAGCGGACTCACATACGAGGCGCTGGCAGAGAAAATAGGCGTGAATAAAGTATGGCTTGCATCAGCATTTGAGGGACAGCAGTATGTGCCCGAAGAATATTGCGATAAGCTTGCAGAAGCACTGGGGATAGATAAGTCAGCCACGGCATTTCTTGCAGAGCACCCATATAAAGGCAACACGGATCCTATTCTCTACAGACTTCATGAGGTCATCGATACATATGGTCCTGCCATCAAGGACATAATCCATGAGCAGGGCGGAAATGCCATCATGAGTGCCGTAGATTTTGGCCTTGACGTGGATGTGACTGAGGATGCAGATGGCAACCACAGAGTCATCATCAAGTTTGACGGAAAACTCCTGCCATATGCCAAGAAAGGTCAGTATCCTTGGTAGAGTTGATGTGTTGACATTACAATTGTTGTAAGGTTTAATATCATGTGGGGACGGAGGGGACAGGTACCTCCGTCCCCGCAGAGGGGTCAGGTACCTCCGTCCCCCCACAGAGGGGTCAGGTACCTCCGTCCCCATCAACATGAAAGACGAGGACATACATAATGGAGAAGAACCTTACGACCGGAAGTGTGCCAAAGACAATGGCGTATTTTGCACTACCTTATCTTTTATCTTATTTTCTGCAAACATTATATGGGATGGCGGATCTGTTCATCATAGGACAGTTCTGTGGCAATGATGCCGGAGCCACCACAGCGGTTGCAAATGGATCTCAGGTCATGCATATGCTCACGGTGATTTTGGTTGGCCTTGCCATGGGAACAACTGTTGTCATAGGAAAAGCAGTGGGAGCAAAAAAGTTTCAGGATGCCCAGGCTGCCATCGGAAATACAGTCACCATCTTCATGATAATATCAGTTGCGCTCACAGTGATACTTTTAATCTTCATAAATCCAATAGTTGCGGTCATGGACACGCCGGAGGAAGCGGTGAAGGGAATCACAGATTACCTGATAGTCTGCTTTATAGGAATTCCATTTATAACAGCATACAACGTGATAAGTTCGATATTCAGAGGACTCGGAGATTCTAAGAGCCCTATGTATTTCATTGCGATCGCGTGCGTGCTTAATATTGCACTTGATTACATATTTATAGGTGCCTGTGACCTGGGATCTCTTGGCGCTGCCCTTGGAACGACGCTGGCGCAGACATTCAGCGTTATAATATCATTTGTGGCGATAAAGAGAATGAACACCGGACTAAAACTCACGAAAAATGATTTCGTTCCGAGAAGATCTGTGCTCGGAGAGATCGTAAAGATAGGTCTTCCGGTGGCTGTTCAGGACGGCTGTATACAGATAGCATTCATTATCATAACCGTAATTGCGAATAAACGTGGTGTAAATGATGCGGCGGCAGTTGGAGTCGTGGAGAAGATGATAAGCTTTATCTTCATAGTACCATCGTCAATGTTCGCCACAGTGTCGGCACTTGCCGCACAGAATATTGGCGCAGGAAAGCATGACCGGGCGGAGCAGATACTAAGGTATGCGCTGGGGATCATAGTGGTATACGGAGCCATAGCTATTGTGGTAGTTGAAATATTTGCACCGGAACTTGTGGGACTCTTTAGTAAGAACAAAGTCGTTGTAGCGATGGGAGTTCAGTATATCAGCAGTTATATAGTGGACTGCGTATTTGCGGGAATACATTTCAGCTTCACCGGATATTTCTGCGCCTATGGCAAATCCTATATAGGGTTTATCCACAATATGATAGCTATAGTATGTGCGAGAATCCCGGGATCATATCTGGCATCTGTCATGTATCCGGACACATTGTTCCCGATGGGATTTGCGGCGCCGGCTGGATCATTTATATCCATAGTGATATGCGTGGGAGCATTTGTGTGGATGAAGAGGCGCGGTACGCTGTATAAGACAAACGTATAAGATAAAGCTGCGACTTGTAAAAAGTTATATAAAGTTATATAATCAAAACAAAGTTATATAAACTTATATAAGATACAAAAAAGTTATATAAAGTTATAAAAACTTATATAACTTTACATAAGAGCGATAGAAG
>USSH01000325.1 GCA_900557435.1 uncultured Coprococcus sp.
TTGACAGAGACAAGCTCTGGATTAATCCAGACTGCGGTCTTAAGACGAGAGGTGTGCCTGAGACTGATGCCAGCCTCAGAAATATGGTTGAGGCTGCCAGACAGGTGAGAAAATAATATAAGAAAATATAAGAATCAACAGGGCGGGGATACTGAAGAACAAGCAGTGTCATCGCCCTGGTTTTTCGTGATTCAGACAATGGCGATATTTCCAAATTATTTAAATTGACACTAAAAAATTCCTAGGTTATATTAATTTGTGTTAGTCTCTGCTAACGAGGTACGGTAAATAGAATATACAATTATTTATAAGGAGATGTTATGAAGAATCCGATAAAGATCATATGGCCGACGATAGGCTTTCTGTGTCTGGGACTTGGCACAGTGGGGATAGTTCTGCCTATCCTGCCGACAGTTCCATTTTATATGGCAACGCTTTTCTGCTTTGCCAAGAGCTCAAAGAAGCTGCACGACTGGTTTATTGGAACAAACCTGTATAAGAAACATCTTGACAGCTTTGTGCAGAAAAGAGCCATGACATTTGCGACAAAATGCAAGATAATAGGGATGGTAACTGTCGTTATGGCGGTAGGCTTCATTTGTATGAAAAACGTTCCTGTGGGAAGAATATGTATAGCGATTGTGTGGGCATGCCACATACTATACTTTTTCCTTAGAGTGGGAACCGTGAAGCCGGGGGATTTGCAGCGATATGAATAAAAAAACAAATAAAATAGAAAAGAAGCGACAGAAAGAGCAGTATGTCGTGGATGAGATGATCCGGCTGTATTGCCGGAAAAATCACGAGACGGCATGGCGGCTTGGGAGTGATGATAATATGTGTCCGGATTGTCGGTCACTTTCTGAGTATGCAAAGCTCAGAAGTCAGCGCTGTCCGTTTATGGAGAAAAAGACCTTCTGCTCAAACTGCAAGGTACATTGTTATAAGCCTGAGATGCGGGAGAGGATAAGGCAGGTCATGCGTTTTTCGGGGCCTAGGATGTTGCTGTATCATCCGATACTGGCGATATGGCATTTGATCTGCAGTTTCAGTGAGAAGAGGAAGGTTAATAGCAAAGATAAAATGCAGTCTTAAATTGGCTGATGTTCTAAGATAAAGGGTAAAAGTGTATGATAAAGACAAGACTTGTGGGGCTGTTGTCCCATGCAAAGAAATATATAGTGTATACGATAATGTGGCAGTGGCTGGCGCTGTTCTCACAGATCGCAGCGGTGTTTACCATAGCGGGACTTATAGAGGCGGCCGTGAACCATAGCATAGATGCTCCGCGTGTGCAGAGGGCGGCTTTGATTCTTGTAGCGGTTGTCCTTGTGAGACTTCTGTGTGAGAAGATGGGAGCAAAGTCATCGTACATGGCATGTGTGGATGTCAAAAGAGTGCTCAGGGAAAAGATATATGATAAGCTGTTAAGGCTCGGCGCATCCTACAGGGATCACGTGTCCACAGCGGAGATAGTGCAGGTGTCCACGGAGGGCGTGGAGCAGCTTGAGACATATTTCGGCAAATATCTCCCTCAGCTATTCTACAGTTTACTGGCTCCGGTCACGTTGTTTATCGTGCTGTGCAGGGTGAGCCTCAAGGCGAGCGTTGTCCTGTTGATATGCGTTCCGCTCATACCTATATCCATAGTGGTGGTTCAAAAGATCGCAAAGAAGCTCCTGAACAAGTACTGGAGCGTGTATACAGGTCTCGGAGATTCCTTCCTTGAAAATCTCATGGGGCTCACAACGCTCAAGATATATCAGGCTGATGGACAGAAAGCCGATGAAATGGATGCAGAGTCACAGAGGTTCAGGAAGATCACAATGAAGGTGCTCACTATGCAGCTCAACTCCACAAGCGTCATGGACATTGTGGCGTATGGCGGTGCGGCTGTCGGTATGGTGGTTGCACTTTCAGAATTTGCAAATGGAGCGTTGCCTATATCGGGCACGCTCTCGATCATTCTGCTTGCAAGTGAGTTCTTCCTTCCACTGAGACTTCTCGGCTCGTTCTTCCACATCGCCATGAATGGTATGGCGGCAAGCGACAAGATATTCAGGATACTGGATATGGAGGAGCCTGAAGAGGGAGGAAGTGTACTCCCTGATGGCGCGCTTGATATAGAGTTTGCGGACGTGCATTTCTCATATGGAAGCGGTGACAGGGAAATATTAAAGGGCATAAACCTTTCACTACCCGCAGGACACTTTATATCGCTGGTCGGCGAGTCGGGTTGCGGAAAAAGCACTATAGCAGGAATACTGTCGGGAAGGAACAAGGGATATACAGGAAGCGTGACCATAGGTGGCATGGAGTTGTCTGATGTGAATGAGACAGACCTCATGAAGAAAGTTGTCCTTGTCCGTCATAACAGCTATCTGTTTGCTGGAACAGTAGCGGACAATCTGAGGATGGCAAAGCGGGATGCCACGGATGAGGAGATGTGGAATGTGCTTGAAAAGGTCAATCTGAAAGACTTTATTGAATCTGAGGATGGACTTGACACGGTGATCCAGGAGAAAGCTGGCAATCTGTCGGGAGGACAGAGTCAGAGGCTTGGAATTGCCAGGGCGCTTCTGGCAGACGCTCCTGTGTATATCTTTGATGAGGCGACAAGCAATATAGATGCCGACAGCGAAGAGATAATCATGAATGTTATACATGAGATGGCGCAGACGAGGACGATTTTGCTCATCTCTCACCGCCTGGCAAATGTGACCGACTCCGATAAGATATATATGCTTAAAGATGGTGCCATAGCGGAGAATGGTACACATGATGAATTGATGAAACTTGATGGCAGCTACAGACATCTGTATGAAAGTCAGATGGCACTTGAAAATTACGGAGGAAGAAGGAGGTGCA
>USSH01000326.1 GCA_900557435.1 uncultured Coprococcus sp.
TTATTAGTGTTATTCCAGAAATTCCTTTGTCTAATATTAAAACATTACTTCCATTTCCTAAAACTGTTAATTTTATATTGTTTTCATTTGCCCAAGATCTTGCTTCTCTAAGGGTCCAACTTTCTCCGACCATGTCTGGATAGTATTTTACTATATTTGGAATATATAGAGTTATTTCTGAACCTTTATCTACCTCTTTTCCTGGGTCTATTGATTGTCCTATTATGAAATATTTTGATTTATCTCAAAATATTACACCTAAAGATTTCTTAGAGATTTCGACAATATATTTCCATCAAAAAAAGAAGAAATAAGTAAATTTATTACCTATTTCTTCTTTTTTAGCTTTAAGCTCATTTATATCATTTATACCAGTTTCCGGGCCAGGATACAAGAAACTTAGCGAAATCTTAGCCGTATCTCTACCATTATTTGACAGTACTCCCGATCTGGCTGCAACAATCGCGTCTCCCTTTTTCATATATATGACATTGACTCCGGATTTCTCCGCCACCTGTTTTATCTCATCCAATCCGTCCTGCACTCCATACATCGGCAGCACCACGTTGTCTATCCTGACACCTGTATTCTCCGTCTCTAGCAAATACAGAAGTCCCGACACATGATCTTTATCAGAATGAGTGACAAATGCATAATCGATATGTGCCGCTCCATAATATCTGAGCACGGGCGAGATGACATACTCTCCAACCTGGCTGTTGTCAGATGAACCACCATCGATCAGGATATTGGTTCCTCCACCTGTCCTTATAAGTATTCCATCTCCCTGCCCGACATCCATGTACACAGCCCTAAAGTCTCTGTCACAGGAAACATACACATAGCCTCCACCAATTAGAATTATCGCGCACGCCAGCACAATATTCCTCCTGCGGCTGCAGAGCAGTTTATTCAACAATGTCGCAGCTTGCCAATCATGTTCCACACTGTCATCTCCACTTTCTCTCCCCATAAGCCACAGCGCCAGAACTACCGTAACGTAAATGGCGATCATCCTGCTGATCGTTATATAACCGGTGTTGACATTGTATCCCGGAATACTACATACCAATTCACACAGCCACCTGTAACTCCACAGTATTCCTTTGACTGGGACCGAAAGCCCCCCGGCAGCCACGTCAACAAATGCTATGCCAGACATCATACCTGCAAATACCACAACTATACAGCATAAAAGCAAAACCGATACCAATGGGACTATTATCATGTTTAGTATTATCGAATATAACGGAAACTGGTAATAATAATATATTATAAGTGGAGTTGTAGCCATCGTCACGGCTACATTGAGCAGAAATGTCGAGGTGATTTTCTCTATACTAAACCTGTGCAGCTTATTTCCAGTTTTTTTATCGGTCTTTTTATCCGTTTTTATATCTGTCTTTCTTGTATTTCTCCCCTGTGATTTTTTTCCACACGACAGAGCTTTAACAAGCAATGGATTGATGATCGCAATCCCAAGCACCGCTGCAAATGACATCTGAAATCCGGCATCCATGACTATCTGAGGACTCATAACCGCCTGTATGACACATGCAATCCCCGCAGATGTCAGCATGTCGGGGCTCCTGCCCACAGCCTTTGCAGTTACGACTATGGCCATCATGATAACGGCTCTGAGGGTTGAACTTGCAAGTCCGGTCATCATGCCATAGAGAACAACCACGCCAACCGACAGGATCCCAGACAGTATATTTGATCCACTGATCCTGCGAAGCAGCTTATATAGTGTCATGCCTATTATGGCTATGTGAACACCCGATATAGCGAGTATATGTGCTATACCATTCACCTGAAAAAGCCGCTTTGTATCCTTGTCTATGCCGCTTTTCTCCCCGAGCAGCATTCCCCTCATAACTGAGGCATCCTGCTCATCAAAATACAGATCAAGTACACTGCCTGCCTTCAGCCGAAATCTGTACAAAAAATCCTTGATAACACTGTACTTCTCTCCGCGTCCAACTATCACCGGATCCTTACATATCAGATATATTCCTTTGTGAGCATAATAAGAACGTGCGTCAAATGTACCAGGATTTGTTGCCTCTTCCGGTCTCGTAAATTTTCCCTCAGCTATTAGCTGCAGCCCTATTCTGACATCTACAACTTCATCCATATATAATATGATCTTCACTTTGACATTATGTTCTCCTGTCTGGGTTCCCGTCACATATACCTGATATCCATATCCGCTCTCTCTGATATCGTCTACTTTACAGGCCATGCTGCAACGATATTCCGTCGATATCTTATCAGCCATTGACTCCTGCCTGACCGTAGTTTTTAGATTTAAATACCCCATCAGAGCCATCAGCACAAATATGCCAGCTACAACTCTATGTTTAAAAAAGAACATGGCTGTACCGGTCTTATCAGCAACCACCAATAAAACCAGCGCAGCCATCATCAGCCCAATTATGATAACCAGATATCCTGCTGCAACTGCATACGCCTCTCCAAGCGCAAAGCAAACTGCTATCCAGAATAATGGTCTTTTTATCTTGTTTATCCCCCTTACTGTATTCTTGTATCTAGCATGCACGCGGAACACAATTCATATAATTCATATAATTCATACAATGCATAACAATACATGTTCCTATCTTGTCACATATGAATAATCTCCGGTAAACTGCCTTTCCAGATCGATCGCATTCAGTCTGTTACCGGTGTTGTCAGATATAAGCTGTACCTTGTGTATATCATTCAGCTCCAGCAAAGAATCGACTATAGAATACACGATCACATTATCATCTATGCCATCTTTTCCTTTAACAAACTCATCATTAAACGTCACTGTGCACAGGCCATTGTCAAGATTTATACTCTTTAC
>USSH01000327.1 GCA_900557435.1 uncultured Coprococcus sp.
ATCTTTTAAAAAGGCCATTACCGTTTTGGGATTTTTGGCCATCCGGTGCTTTTTCTATTCTATACATTTTCTACATTTTCTATATATTCCTGGACCCGCATATCCCCTAACAGGTATGTGAGATCTCCCATGTATATGGCCATTCCGTTTCCATCATCTATCACAGTTCCCTTGCCTGGAGACTCAACCTCTTCAGACCAGTCACCATCGATAAATTGCATTTTATCCATGCCTTTGGTATCTTCTACACGCCATTCACCATTTACATTATCAGTCACATACATAGCCCACACTGTCTTGCCATTTATCACGGGCTCTGCTCCCCCGCCAAATATCAGTACATCCTTATCCTCAAGCATTATAGGTCTGACAAACCCTATCTTATTTTTTTCCAGACGTTTGTCCTTGTACACTGTTCCATTCTTTCCATAACTGTCTATGTACATCCACTCTCCACAATCACAGCTGAATCTGCCATGTCTGCGGCTCACCGTTGTGGAATGCAGACAGATGTCAGGCATGTTGCCTGCAGAAGGTCTGCCAACTGTCCACTCCGTCTTATCATCCAGAACATATATTGAGAGATGCCCATTCTCTATCACTATCAGGTTATTTCCTTTTGCCCTGCTTTTATTCATCGTATACCTCCGAAATCTCAGATATAAAAGCATCGATTTCAGGAAGATCCAGCTGTGTCAGTATTCTCTTGGCGTATATGAGAAGTCCATCAGGATCGTAATCATCACTATCCCTGTTCATGATATTTCTCAGGCTTGCATCCTCAAGAATAAATATGATCACACTTTCAAATATATTCTTGGCGTAAAGAGGCTCCATATGTGCACGTCCAAGAAGATAGTCTATATCTCCATGTCCAACACTAAGATGCAGTCCGAGTGAGATTATTTTATTTCTTGTCGGATACCATCTTCCCTGATTGATAGCTGACACACACTGTCTGAGGGAAGACGACCAGCCCTGTTCCTCCGCCAGTTCATTCACGGTCGCCGGTCTGAACGGATACGCATCCGTCCTCAGATAATTCCACTTGATAAAGTTGCTCATATATATGCAGAACCGTTTATACGCATTGCTGAACATCGCTAAGTTGTCCTCCAGGAACAACCTCATCTCGCTCTCGTCCTTTACCTCCGCCAGCTTTGCATCAAACTTTTCTGTGGTCACATTATCCACGACCTCAGTGCTGCCCTTTATCTCTTCCTTGAATATATTCAGGATCTCTATATATTTCTGTATTCTTTCTGTGCCCTCATAATTGGACACCACAAACATACAGATGCAATCCTCCGGATTCTTGGAATATAGCTTTGGGTACTGTCCTATACCGGTGATCAACGAATTTATCTGATCTATGTCATACCCAAGAGCCATCCCTATTCTCATGTACGTCTCACGCCGTTTCGGAATGGCACCCTTGCCCCACTTTGACATTGCCATCCTGCTCACACCGCACATCTCTGCAAATCCACCTTTGGTATATCCCAGTTCTCTGATCCTGCTCTCTATCTTCTCATACTCATGTAGCCACGACTTTTCTTGGGTGTGAAGCTTTGTGAGCACCTCCTCCTTGAGCTGCTCCAAATCTTCACATCGCATTATATCTTCCTGAATCGTTGCTGTCTCAAATGCTTCGTAATCGTATTTGTCATCCTGTCTGCCCTTCATGTGTCCATCCCTTTCATTATCCTTTGTCATCTATCTTTCCCCACTATCTCATTTGTCTCTATCTTCTCTGTGGCTTCAGGTGTTTACAAGGGAAATACACTCTCAGCAGTTACTCTCCCAGTTCATTCTTCTTTGCAACAAATGCCTTTGTAACAGGTATAACCGGAAGGAATAAGAATGCATATACACCAAATCCAAGTGTAACTACAAATGCTAATACGCTGATTGGAAATGGGAAGAATACCCAGCCCCATTTGGCTACATTCCACGACATCTTCACAGCCGTTCCAAACCCGCCACATATGTAGGTTGCTATACTCAGGATAAATCCTATTCCCATCACGGTATTTGCCCCGTTTGCTTTCTTTGATAAAAGGACCAGTCCTATTATCGCTACCACTGTTGCCACCAATGCCATCACTTCTGCAATTTTCATTCTTGTCATAATTCTTTTCTCCTTTTCCTTTGAATAAATTGACTTCTGTAAACTCGTCAGCTCCTGCTGACATGTTTATATTAGCAATTTTGGGAAAAAGAGTTTTCATGTAACATTTACATTATGTTCATAATGACATATCACAGCGCAATTTTATCAGCATAATTTTCAATATCCGCTATTCAAGTTCCTCCAGCGCTTCAAAATAATTCTCCATCCACTGAGTCTGTCTGGCTGTTCTCTCATCAGCCGCATCAGGCATCTCTATATCCTCCGGCCACTCATCACCCTCAGAAAGTTCCTGAACCGTCAGCCAGTTGTCTGCCGCCTCAAACTGTATGACTCTTCCGTCATCACTCTCAAGGCTCACCAGCACCATCAGTGGTTCGCCCGGAAGTCTCTCCTCACAGCCGAAATCCGCCTCATCTATTCTCTTTATCGTCCACATATCTTAGCTCCTCTTTCTCTTAAGAGAGTTTGTTATGAAAATAATCTCAGTTAATATGAGTATATACCCTTTGTCTGATTAACGGAAGACCACATTTATATCTTATCAGCCTGTGTGTCTCCCTCTTACTTCTAACTAAAAGGAAAAGACAAAGTCCACGGCGCATGCCATTGACTTTGTCTACTGTCTGAAAGCATAAGAATGTTTAATCCTCATGCTTTTTCTTTATGATTCCATTCAAATACTTTTAGCATTTCCATAATCCATGCAGATTACAATATGC
>USSH01000328.1 GCA_900557435.1 uncultured Coprococcus sp.
TACTTTATTCAAAAAATATCATTTTAAGGCTTGACTTTTAATAGTTAGTCTTTCGAATTTATTTGACTATATCATATATATTATCGTTTGTCAAATGTTTCGTTTTCCGATATATTTAATTGAAATAATAGGAGGAATTCTAAACCATTCCTCCTATTATCAATTATTTATTTGATTTTCAAGTATATAATCTTATCATTCGCTAAATAATTTCTCTCAATAATGGAAAGATCTTTTACAGTTGGATCTGTTATAGACACGCTTTTGCCTGTATTTTCATTATAGATTTTTTGCGGAATTCCAATTACCATAGTGCACTTGGTATCTCCAAATTGTTTAACACTTTCATATTGGTTCGACACTCCACCACAATATAAAATATTCGTATACTTCTTTCCGTTTAATGTGCACGATACTCCGAAATCCTCATGCACACTAAAATGTTCCTCACCAACAAAAACCTCTGATCCTTCGCTAGCAGTAACCTCTAATGTATATGTACACTTTTTATAATCAACTTCTGCGAATTTAATTGTAATCGTTCCTCCATAAAACCATTTTAGCGTCACTGATTCGCCAACCTTTAATGGGTTAAAATAAGAAACTTCGGATTTATCAACATATGGCTGCGTGTATGAAAGGAATGAACTATCTTCTGCAACCTTTACCCCTTTATATGTACCCTCATACATCATTTTATACAAACCACTATTGTAATTCCCCGAACCATATTCAAGAGCACCTTTTTTCAATACAACAATTTGAATTGCTTCCAGTCTCTTTGCAAACCCTGCCGTTCCTGCGCTTTCACCATTCTTTGCCCAGCCAAGCCAGCCATAAGACTGTGCGTGTACTCGATAATACACATCATAATACTGTGATAATTCACCAGTCAATTTTATCTCAATTGCTTCTAGACGCTTTGCTTCGCCCTGTGTTCCAGACATCTCTCCATTACTTACCCAATCACGCCAGCCATAACTCTGTACATGGGTACGATATGTTACCCCGCCACTATATTGATTGTCATTTACTGTAATAGAAATACCTTCCAGTCTTTTTGCTTGTCCAACAGTTCCGCTAACCGTACCATCTGTTGCCCAATTTTTCTCCCAGCCATACGTTTGTCTATGTACTCTATACGCGATAGACGGCTCTTCAGAAATCGATTTCTTCGGCACTATCTGTACGCAGATTTCTTCGAGTCTTTTTGCCTCCCCTGTTGTACCTGCAAGTGCTCCATTATATACCCAGCCCTGATTATCTCCATATGTCTGGATATGTGCACGATAACGAACGTCATAATATTTTGCAAGTTCTCCTGTCAGTCGCATTTCGATTGCTTCCAACCGTTTGCCTTCCCCATGTGTACCTGCAGCCTGTCCAGCATTTAACCACGCTGTCCACCCATAAGTCTGCCGATGAACACGATACTGCAATGTACCTGCATATCCCGTATTGTTCTTGAGATTCACAGTCACACTTTCCACTCGTTTTGCCATCCCTCGTGTTCCTAACACAAGTGTCTGAATTCCTCCCTGACTAATAAGCTTTCCATTCTGATCTGCGAACGTCTGTACATGCGCCTTTCCAGATAAGCTAATACTTTCTGCCGCTTTTGTGTTTCCCATATCTGGAACAAACAATACACTCAGACACAATACAAGCATAGACAACATCGCTACAATTTTTCTTGATACGCTTTTCATATCGCACCTCCCTGATTTTTTATCATCAAATAATTTAATGATTACCTATTATATCATCTATTTTTACGAGAAATCATATTGATGCAAAATCAGTTCATATATTGACATAATTGGTATTTTGAAAGCAAAATAGGAGATTATAAAGCCTAATTTTATAAAAAAATAACCCGCGTCAGCCAACGCGGGTTACCCTTATTTATTCGCTTATTAAATTACTCAGCCTTAGGACCAGCAGCAACCAATGCCTTACCAGCATCGTTTGTTGTGTACTTCTGGAAGTTCTTCTGGAATCTCTCAGCAAGATCCTTAGCCTTTGTCTCCCACTCAGTAGGATCAGCATATGTGTCTCTTGGATCAAGGATTGCTGGATCTACACCAGGAAGCTCTGTTGGAACCTCAAAGTTGAACATAGGAATCTTCTTTGTAGGAGCTGTCTTGATATCACCTGAAAGGATTGCATCGATGATTCCACGAGTATCCTTGATTGTGATACGCTTGCCTGTTCCGTTCCATCCTGTATTTACGAGATAAGCCTTAGCTCCGCTCTTCTCCATCTTCTTAACAAGCTCTTCTGCATACTTTGTAGGATGCAACTCAAGGAATGCCTGACCGAAACAAGCTGAGAATGTAGGTGTAGGCTCTGTGATACCACGCTCTGTACCAGCAAGTTTCGCAGTAAATCCTGAAAGGAAGTAGTACTTTGTCTGCTCTGGTGTCAGAATAGATACTGGAGGAAGTACTCCAAATGCATCTGCTGAAAGGAAGATTACGTTCTCTGCAGCAGGACCTGCGGAAACGCCATTTACCTTAGATGCAATCTTCTCAATATGATCAATTGGATAAGAAACACGAGTATTCTCTGTTACGCTCTTATCGTCGAAATCAATCTTACCTGCTGCATCAACTGTCACGTTCTCAAGAAGAGCGTCACGTCTGATTGCGTTGTAGATATCTGGCTCAGACTCCTTATCAAGTCCGATAACCTTTGCATAACATCCACCCTCGAAGTTGAAGACACCGTTGTCATCCCAACCGTGCTCATCATCACCGATCAGAAGTCTCTTAGGATCTGTAGAAAGTGTTGTCTTACCTGTACCTGAAAGGCCGAAGAATACAGCTGTATGCTTACCTTCCATATCG
>USSH01000329.1 GCA_900557435.1 uncultured Coprococcus sp.
TATTCCGGCTATCTGACCATCGTCCATGACTATGATCTTATCCGAATTCATGATAGTTGACGCTCGCTGTGATACGAGGAATACTGTCATGCCCTTTGTTTTTTCCCTGATTGCTTTTCTGAGTGCCGCATCCGTTGCAAAGTCGAGTGCCGATGCACTGTCATCAAGAATCAGTATCTCCGGTTTCCTCACAACGGCTCTCGCTATGGTAAGCCTCTGTTTCTGGCCTCCTGACAGATTCTTTCCTCCCTGAGTGATCTTGAAGTTTATTCCGTTTTCCTTGCCATCCACAAATTCCTTCGCCTGGGCTATCTCAAGAGCCTCGTCTATCTCAGCCTCAGTTGCATCCTGCTTGCCCCATCTGATGTTTTCAGCTATGGTTCCGGCAAACAGCACAGCCTTCTGCGGAACCACTCCCACCTTGCGTCTGAGCTCGTCCAGTGGGTAGTCCTTTACATCCACTCCATCTATACTTACGCTTCCCCGGGCGGCATCGTAGAATCTCGGGATCATGTTTACGAGTGAACTTTTTCCAGAACCGGTACCACCTATGATTCCCACAGTCTGTCCCGGCGCAACGTCAAATGTTATATCAGACAGAGAATCAGCTCCGGCTCCGGCATATCTGAGGTTAGCGTCCTTAAAACTTACCTTTACAGAATTCATTCCAGAGTTCATTCCAGAATTCTTTACAGAATTTTCGTGAGCCCCATCGGTCTTTCCCGATCCGTCTGTTATTGACGGCTGCTGATCCATGACTGCATTTATTCTCTTGGCACAAGCAACTGCCTTGGTGATCGTCACGATAAGGTTGGCAAGTTTGATAAGCTCGACAAGTATCTGTGACATATAGTTGACAAGGGCAACAACCTTACCCTGCGTAAGTATACCTGCTTCAGTCTGCCCAGCTGCGATCCATATGATGGCCGCCGTTGAAAGATTGATTATGACGTATGTCACCGGATTCATAAATGCCGATATACGGCCAGCTAGAAGCTGAAACTTCATCAGGTCGTCTGTTGATCTGTCAAATTCTGCAAATTCTTTATCCTGTCTATTAAAAGCTCTGATAACTCTGGCACCCTCAAGTCCCTCACGGGTGAGCAGCGTAACTCTGTCCAACCTGCTCTGAACCTTCTTGAAAAGTGGTATGCTGAGTGCCATAACTCCAAACACTACTATTGAAAGTGCCGGTATTGTCACAACAAATGTCATTGCCGATTTCACATCTATTGTAAATGACATTATCATAGCGCCAAACACTATGAACGGTGAACGGAGGAACAGTCTGAGCACCATGTTGACTCCTGTCTGTACCTGGTTCGTGTCACTGGTCATTCTCGTGAGCAGTGTGGATGTTCCTATGCTGTCGATCTCTGTGTATGAAAGTGATGTAATATGCCTGAACAGATCATTTCGAAGTGCTGTTCCAAATCCTGTAGCAGCCTTTGCCGAAAAATATTGGGCGGTGATAGAACACACCAGACCGATAATTCCCAGAAGTATCATAATAAGACACATTCGGGTGACATATCCAATATCTCCGCCTGCTATACCAACATCTATGACATTTGCCATGACAATGGGAATCAGCAGTTCAAACGCAGCCTCCAGCATCTTAAAAAGCGGTGCAAGTATGGACTCTTTCTTATAGTCCCTAAGATATCTAAGTATTCCCTTCATCTCTTCTCCTATCAATATCTGTTTCTGCAAATAGCAGCCAGGTACTTATACTCCATCATGTGTCTGTACTCAAATAGAACTTCCACATATTATGTATAATGTGGAAGTCCTAAATTCAGGTTCAATGACCATTGTCACATAACGGCTATTATAACTTAACTAACTGCCATTCAATGTTGTTGTCTGATATTACTCCTCATCCTCGTCCGGAAGATTTGCGTTGTGATATACAGCCTGTACGTCATCATCCTCCTCAAGCATATCGATGATTCTTGTGAATTTCTTTACAACCTCAGGATCTGTTATGTCTACGTAATTCTGTGGGATCATCGTAAGCTCGGCCTCAGCCATCTTGATACCCTCTTTCTCAAGGCTCTCTCTTACCTGTGAGAAATCCTCTGGTGCTGTGATTATCTCGTAGCTGTCATCCTCATCTGAGAAGTCTTCAGCACCTGCATCGAGTGCCATCATCATTATGTCATCTGCATCCATGTCACAGTCTTCCTTCGCAATGATGATCTGTCCCTTATGATCAAACATATATGACACGCAGCCTGTTGTTCCTACATTGCCGCCGCCCTTTGTGAAACAATTACGCACATTCGCTGCTGTTCTATTCTTGTTGTCTGTAAGAGTGTCTACTATGATGGCGGTACCATTTGGACCGTAGCCTTCATATGTGTTCACTACATAGTTTACTGAGTTTGCATCTCCGGCAGCTCTCTCGATACCACGCTTGATCGTATCGTTAGGCATGTTGTTAGCCTTTGCCTTTGCGATTACATCACGAAGCTTACTGTTGTTCTCAGGATTCGCTCCGCCTTCCTTAACTGCAACCACGATCTCCTTACCTATGATTGTGAAGATCTTTCCCTTTGCTGCATCATTCTTTTCCTTCTTGTGTTTGATGTTTGCAAATTTTGAATGTCCTGACATCTTTAATTCTCCTTATCCTCTTAATTACTAATTTTGTATATTAACACTATTACTGTATTTTTTCAACCTTTGTGATCTTTACTTCATTTATCATGTTGTTATTCACAGATAATGAAGTGAATTTGTAGTTCTTATACACAATCTCGATCTCCTCGTCAGCGTACGGAAGCCTGCCCAGCTCGTAGAGCAGAAAGCCGTTGAGTGTCTGAAAATCC
>USSH01000330.1 GCA_900557435.1 uncultured Coprococcus sp.
GAAGAAATGACTTCGTAAGAGATATTCTCGTGAGATATAAGGGTGTCAAGAGAATGTACGGATATAAGATGGATACTTATTGGAGAAATATAGGAACCAAGGAATCATATTACAGAGCGAATATGGACTTCCTCAAGAAGGATGTAAGAGATTTCTTCTTCAAGCAGCATCCTGATATCTACTCAAGAGTAGACGATCTTCCACCTGCAAAGTACAATGCTGATGCTGTAGTCAACAACAGTCTGATAGCAAGTGGCTGTATCATCAATGGTACTGTGGAGAATTCGGTCATATTCAAGAAGGTTTATATCGGCAATAACTGTGTGATCAGGAATTCGATCATCTTGAACGATGTCAACATAGGTGATAATTCCATCATAGAGAATTGTATTGTGGAGAGCCGGGATACTCTTCGTGCAAATACAGTTCATCAGGGAACGCCTGAAGATATAAAGGTTATAGTGGAGAAGAACTTCAGATACGCTCTCTAGTCAGAAGCGTAAAAGAGGACTTATACAAAATAATACAAATGACAATCTGTGTGTGGGATCACAGTGTGCGTCAGGGTTAAGGGGGTAAACAAAGTGCAGGTAACAGATATCCGAATCAGAAGTGTTGAGAAGGAAGGCAAGATGAAGGCAGTTGTCTCGATCACCATAGATGATGAGTTTGTTGTTCATGACATCAAGATCATCGAGGGTGAGAAAGGCATGTTCATTGCTATGCCTAGCAGAAAAGCTTCAGATGGCGAGTACAGGGATATAGCACATCCTATCAATACAGCTACAAGAGAGCGTCTGCAGAATATGATACTTGCAAAGTATCGAGAGACTCAGGCAGAGGAGTAATAT
Organism: uncultured Coprococcus sp.; assembly: GCA_900557435.1. Taxonomy (GTDB): domain Bacteria; phylum Bacillota; class Clostridia; order Lachnospirales; family Lachnospiraceae; genus Coprococcus. Next base: position 852 of record USSH01000330.1, read on the forward strand.
TAGTATCATGATACTAAGCGAGTCCTGGTCATAGGGGATACGCTATAATTAAAAAAGCAGCCAGCCATTGCAATAACGCGGTGGCTGGCTTTCCTTATGTGTTTGTGACAGTCCGGGTTGAAAAAAAATGCATGATACAGTAAAATTGTTGGCAGTAATATAACAGGTATGGGAGGCAGATATGCTTAAAGCGATAATTCTTGCAGCAGGCAAGGGAACCAGAATGAAGTCAGACAAACCGAAGGTAGTGCATGAGGTGCTCGGAAAGCCGATGGTGTATTATTCTATAGAGGCGGCAAAGAATGCAGGCTGCGAAAAGGTATGCGTGATAGTGGGCTATAAGGCGGAAGAAGTTGAACGCAGCATAGAATCAACATATGAGGGCCTTGGACTTTCGGATGTGATGAAGGATACCGTGAGCTATGCGCTGCAGAAAGAGCAGCTGGGAACCGGTCATGCGGTAAAGTGTGCATCCGATTTCATAGGAAATGAAGGCTATGTGGTAGTTCTCTGCGGAGATACACCGCTTGTCACAGCTCACACACTGGAGAATGCGATAAGAAGACATAAAGAAGCAGGAAATGGCGTCACAGTCATATCGGCAATGCTTGACGATCCATTTGGATATGGACGAATAATCAGGGGTGAGCATGGGCTTGACAAGATAGTGGAGCAGAAGGATGCTACAGAGGCAGAACAGGCTGTATGTGAGGTCAATTCAGGAATGTATATATTCAAGTGTGACGCTCTATTAAGTGCTCTTTCACAGATTACAAATGACAACGCTCAGGGCGAGTATTATCTACCGGATGCAATAGGTATAATAAAGGCCATGGGACTTCCTGTTGATGCGGTTCCGATGGACGATGCTGACCAGATTCGAGGCGTGAATACACTGGAGCAGCTTGCTGAGGCTGAGAAGATAATGAAGAGCCGGTAAGCGCCGCGTTGAAGTATAAATAAAGATAATGCGGATAAGATAGATATACAGACATGTGTACAACGATAGAGAGAAATGGGGATATGGATATGAAACTTATAGTTGGACTCGGAAACCCAGGGGCAAAATATGCAGGTACAAGGCATAATGCCGGATTTTCGGTGATAGATGAGCTTGCTGAGAGACATAAGATCAAGATGGATACCAATAAACACAAGGCAATTATTGGCAAGGGCATCATAAATGGAGAGAAAGTAATTCTTGCCATGCCTCAGACTTTTATGAATCTGAGTGGAGAGAGCGTGCGCTCTATCATGGATTTTTACAAGCTCACAGTGGACGATCTTATAGTTGTGTATGATGATATAGATCTCGATGTGGGAAAACTTCGCATTAGACAGAAGGGAAGTGCCGGTGGGCATAACGGAATGAAGAACATAATCCTCCATTGCGGAAGTCAAGACTTTGTGAGGGTGAGAGTTGGAGTGGGACACAAACCTGATCATATGGATCTGGCAGACTATGTTTTGTCACGCTTTGGAAAGGATGATCTTCCATTTATGAGAGAAAGCTGTGGAAATGCTTGTGACGCGCTGGAAGTCATATTGTCAGATGGCGCGGTTGCGGCTATGAACAGGTATAACGGGTAAAAAAGACAGGAAGATGTTATGAGAGTATTGCAGGAACCATTTGAACAACTGAATATAGCTAAGCAGATGAGAAAATGGATATCTGACGGAGATGGATTTATCGATATAGTTGGCTCGTCCATGGAGGGTACAGACAGAGTGTTCCTAATGAATGCGGTATCTGATGAGTCACCGGTGAAGCTGGTGCTGACATACAGTGATAAGAGAGCAGAGCAGCTTTATAGTGATCTTCGATTCTATGGCAGAGATGTGTACATGTATCCTGCCAAAGATATCCTGTTCTTCAGTGCAGATGTTCATGGAAATGCGATAACACGCAGACGAATGGATGTGCTGCGCAAACTGGCGGATGGAGAACCGTGTACGATTGTTGCAACCGTAGAT
>USSH01000331.1 GCA_900557435.1 uncultured Coprococcus sp.
CTGGATCCTGCCACGGCTTAACAAGGCCATACCAGCCTGAGATCAGATATTTCATACCTGTCTCAACGAACTTCTGGGCATCCTCCTCATTGTCAATATGCGTCACCATGAATATAAACATATCAATCTGTGAATGAGACATCCAATGTACCACATTTCTGTCAACCATCGGTGTTCCATAAGTCCTGCACATCGCCTCACATATAAATGCGTTATGTGCATCCATCTGATCCACCATATTGTCCGGCATACTCTCCATGCTGGATCCCTGTGACTTCGTAAGAACAAGAAGCACTTCTTCTCTGTGCATATAAAGCTCATGCACTATGTTCCTGGCCGACTCAAAATCACTATCCTCATTGTGGTCGGATGCCATGCCGTTGTTCATCTCGTCCATCTCAACGGAGAAATGCTCGGTTAACACAGCATTGAGTCTGTCCATCATGTGTCCCACAACATTGCAGAACAAATCGTCCTTATCCTTAAAAAAGAAATATAGAGCTCCGGTTGTCACTCCTGCCTTCTGACATATATTTCTGAGTGACGCCCCCATAAATCCCTTATCCATGAACTCTTCCTTGGCACACTTTAGAAGTTCTTTCCTCGTCTCGCTGTCATGTTGTATTTTCTTTGCCATAATCCTCACCCATTTAATTATAATATAAAAATAACATAACAGTGTTACGTTTAATAACACCGTTATGTTAAACCACATTGATCATTTTGTCAACTATTTTATTTCTTATACATATCGCTATAAATCTTGTCTATAGTCTCATCACGGCTCAATTTATCATACAGATAATAATCAGAATCTGATTTAAATGATCCGTACACATTCTCCGATTCCAATATTGGAGCCATAACCGACAATCTGTCTCTGTTTTTTTCCCTCATGTCATCTGCCTGGACCTCATACCCCATCAGCACATCATGATCCTTTAGAATTTCAAACGCCGAACTGCTGATCGGAACACCCTTTTCTGTTCCCTGTCTTAAAGTCATCTCCTCACCGTTCAACAGATAATTCAACAGCTTTGCGGCCGCTTCTGGGTGTTCAGTATTATTACTTATCGCATACATTGTTGCAGGTTTTACAAACCACCCCAAAGATTTTGCACCAGGCTCACATATGTATTCACCTACTTTTACATCATATCCATTTTCCTTCAAAGGATCACAATATCCTCCTGCATCACTTACCCACGCAAGAGTGCCGCCAACCTCACCGCTGGCAAAAGAATTCCTGTTAAATGAATCTACAGACATTAAGACTTTTTTATCAAGTAGTTCCTTATAAAAATCCAACATGACACCTATCTGTTCCTTACTCAGATTCAATGTACCATCAGATTTTACCGGATCATCTCCAGTTGTCTGTATATAATGTGAAAGCAACATAAAAAATAATGATTTTTTAGTCATGCCCAGAGGATATACCCCATCTTTGCTCATGATTCTGGCTGCATCAAACAAGTCATCCCATGTTCTGGGAATACTAAGTCCATATGAGTTCCAAAGAGTCTCATTATAATAAAAAGTCTCCGTATTGAACGCGATAGGAATAGCATTTAATCTTCCATTTTTTGTTCCAAAGGCAAGCTCTTCTTCAGTATAGTTTTCAAAATCAATATAATCCGAAAGCGCATTAAGATCATAAAAGCCAGATCCGTCAGAAGAATATGTATCAAGCCAGCCATAATTTATGAGCATAACATCCGGAGTTTCCTGCGACTTCATATAAATATGCTGTCTGTTCTCATATCCATTCCACACACCATATTTGCATACAACGTTTATTTCCGGATTTTCTTTTTCAAATATATCAACAGCATCCAGTGTGTACTGGTTTCTACTATCATCGCCCCACCAGGAATACTCAATGGCTGTTGTTTCGCTGACCGTTGTACCAGAACTCTTTTCTCCACAACCGCTAAATGCTAGAAGTATGAAAATCATCAACAAAACCGATATTGCTCTTTTGTGATTTCTAATTATATGTTTCATCCGACACACCTCTCATTGGCACTAGTTTTCCACAAACCAACTATACTGTCCTTTTCCATTTCTCTTTGAGTTATACAAAGCAATATCTGCTTTCTTCATCATGCTATCATAATCAGATAAATTCTCTCCGTCTACGATATAAGCGCCTGCTGATAACGAAAGATTACATTCCGTATATTGTTCCGCAACCGTTCTGGTAAAATCCTCAACCAACAGCCTCAGCTCAAATTCCATTTTCTTTTTTACATTTTCCAAAGTCCATCCGGTAAACTGCCTGTAAACTGCAAACTCATCGCCACCTACACGTCCAATCACAGAATCAGCACCGAACATACTCTTGAAAAGCTTAGCCGTTCTTGCAAGTAACACATCGCCCTCACCATGTCCCAATGTATCATTTACCTTCTTAAAATTGTCCATATCTATCATAATAAACACATGGACTACATTTTCTGCTTTTGATTCAAGATACGATCTGACAACATCTCCAAATGAAGCTTTGTTCATAAGACCTGTAAGCTGGTCATGCTCTGCCTTTTGTTTTAATTCCTCAATGGCCCCGGAGAATGGATTATATATTCTTCTTAGTACAGCACCTCCTGTTATAACAACCAACAGAGCCAGAGCTAGAGTTGTCACAAGCGCATACAGTATCAGCCTGTCAACTTCTTTAAATATCTCTGATTCGTTTATATATGACACTACTCGCCAGCCATTCGAACATTGTGCCACTGATATAACATAACCATCTGACATCATTCTATACTCTAAACTGCCTGTTGTATTTGAAAGTTTAATACCAATCTTTT
>USSH01000332.1 GCA_900557435.1 uncultured Coprococcus sp.
TTTTCATCCAGATGGGTGCCACGATCAGTTTGTTCCAGCATTTCGGTTCTGAATAACCTGACAGCATATTGAACACTGCAGTTGCATCCTCGCCAATGGCATCACTGCATGTGAGGAGTCCCATATCTGTGTAGAGCTTGGCAGTCTGGTCATTGTAATTACCTGTACCAAGATGTACATACCTCCTGATGCCATCCTCCTCGCGCCTTACCACGAGTGCGATCTTAGAATGGGTCTTCAGTCCAACCAGTCCATATATTACATGACAGCCTGCCTGCTCAAGCTTCTTGGCCCACGCTATATTGTTTTCCTCGTCGAATCTCGCCTTGAGCTCCACCAGAACTGTAACCTGCTTACCATTCTCTGCCGCCTGGGCTAGCGCTGCTATGATAGGAGAATTACCACTGACACGGTAAAGTGTCTGTTTGATTGCCAGAACCTCAGGATCATTTGCCGCCTGTCTGATAAACTCTATAACCGGCGTAAATTCATAATAAGGATGGAACAGAAGTATGTCCCCCTTCCTTATCCTGTCAAATATATGGCTGTAATCTCCCATGCCCGGAACAGGCTGAGGCTTGTACTTCGGATACTTAAGATGGTCAAAGCCCTCTATGCCATTCGCCTTCATGAGGAAAGTGAGATCCAGTGGTCCATTGATCTTGTATACAACCTCGTCGTCAACTCCCAGATGCTTTTTCAGTTCTTTGAGAAGCTTCCTATCCATGGCCTCATCAACTTCAAGACGTATGACCTCGCCCCACTGTCTCTGCTTGAGCTGCTTTTCTATCTCCTTCAAAAGATCCGCTGTCTCCTCCTCGTCTATGGAGAAGTCTGCATTTCTCATGATCCTGTACGGATATGCGCACACTATATCATAGCTCAGGAACAATTTGTCAAGATTCTTCTCGATAACCTCCTCAAGAAGTATGATCTCAGTGACATCCTTCTCCTCCGACGGCAATTTCACTATCCTAGGCAGCACTGACGGCACCTGAACCGTGGCTATATCGGTTACATCTTTCTTCTTATCATATATAAGCGCACCGATGTTCAACGATTTGTTCCGCACAAGCGGGAATGGTCTGGATGAGTCGACCGCCATAGGTGTGAGGACCGGATACACATCCTTCTCAAAATATTTGTCCACATACTTCGCCTGCTTCGGCGTGAGATCCTCGTAATGTCTTACAAGCTTCAATCCATTCTGTGCGAGCTGAGGGATGAGAGATCTGTTAAGCGTCTGATACTGGTTCTTCATGAATTCCTTTGTGCTCACATGAAGGGCATCAAGCTGCTCCTGCGGTGTCATGCCCGCAATATCCTTCTTGGTGTATCCCGCATGTACCATATCTGTCAGAGATGCGATCCTGACCATAAAGAATTCATCTAGATTGGATGCTGTAATGCTGAGAAACTTTATTCTCTCAAACAACGGTATAGTCTTGTCTTTCGCTTCGGAAAGACATCTCTTGTCAAATTCCAGCCAGCTGAGCTCTCTGTTATAAAAAATCGGATTCTTATCTGCCATATATTACAGCCCCCTTTTCTGTTTTAATACAGGCTTTACTCCAAAGACCTTTCTGAACAGTTCCGTTCTCGTCTTGAATACGCCAGCCTCAAGTGTTATATCGTTAAGTGTATCCACCGTCATGGTAAGAACACTATCTTTACAACTAAACTTCATATTATCTATCTTCTGTCTGTGACTCTTGTCCAGCACATCAGCAATCCTGAGAATAGATGTAAGCTTCGCAACCTTCATGTAATCCGCAGTCATAAGAGATACCTGTGCCTTGTTCTGGGAAGGAAGATAGTATTCATTGAACTTTACTATATTCGCAATCTCTTCTCTCTCCTTGTGGGACAGCCCAAGGATCTCAGTTGACATAATTATGTGATATGACATCATTGTTCCCTCATTCATATTCACAAACTTACCGCAGCTGTGAAGCATGGCCGCTATCTGCAACTGAAGTCGTTCTCTCCTGCCAAGTCCATGTATGCTTCTGAACGAATCAAATATATCCAGTGCATTCTGTGTCACATTCTGTGTATGTTTTCTGTTGACCTTATATTTCTTAGCTATACTGTTTGCCGATGCTATTATATCCTCGTCAAAATCCTTGTCAATGAGCAATGTTCCGCGTTTATCCATATAATCTGCAACTATTCCATCACAGAATGTTACATCAGGGGTAATGATATCCTCCGCCCTGGAGTTGTCTAGAAACGACTGATATATGATTGCCATCGGCAGCATGAGTGTTGCCCTCTCATACGGAACGCCATACTTCTCTGACAGCACCTCCGGGGTTGTCTCCACAACCTTGTGGTATAACACCCTGAACTGATCCCTGGTTATCTTGTCCACGATTCTGAGTTCCGGCCCTACCTTCTTAAGATTTGCTATTCCATCACCGATTGCTATGATGCTCTTAATATCCTTGTCATTGATAAAGAGGTTTCGAAATTCCTCTATGAAGTTCGATACGAACTCCTCCATGATGTTCTCCAGTGCAACTGTGTCAGCCCCATACTTTGCCAGATAATCACGTATTCTGACCGCTCCTATCGGAAGGTTCTGCGTCTGTATAAGATTCTGCTTGTCGAATATGGATATCTGAAGACTTCCCGCACCTATGTCAAGCAGCGCCCTGTTCTTCGTATCCTCCTCGCCGAATCTGTACTTGGCCGCACAGGCCTTGTAATTCATAAATCTCTGCTCCGAGTTGCTAAGTATAGCCACATCGATTCCCGTATGCTGCTTTATCCTCTCAAGCACCATAACAGAGTTCTC
>USSH01000333.1 GCA_900557435.1 uncultured Coprococcus sp.
CCTTCTGGATAGTTCAAATGGCTGTCATCAATATTATACAGAACCTGAGATAAAAACTTCTCAGCAAGGTAGTTGGCCATATTGAGATTCATGTCAAGATAGTTTCCACACTCTCTTGGATTTGCTCCCGGAATCGGATCATGATAATGCCTTATGAACTCAAACATCGATATCATAAGCTCGACTATATCTTTCGACTCATAATCTCCTGCCAGTATAAGATAGAAACCTGTACGACAACCCATAGGTCCAAAATATATTACTTTGTCCTTGTATTCCTCGTTGTTCCTCAGATATGTTGCTCCCAGATGCTCTATAGTATGCACCTCCGCCGTATTCATAACCGGTTCATAATTGGGTCTGGTCATTCGTATGTCAAATGTTGTCATCACCTGATCTCCAGCCTTATCCTTTCTGGATACATATATCCCAGGATTCAAGAGAAGATGATTGATCTGAAAACTTGCAATTTTATCCATTTTTTAATCCTCCGATACTTTATAATCTATTGATTATCTCTGTCATGAGCTTTACGCTGTTGTCTATTGCCTTTGCCGCAAATGAAGGATAATCCATCTGTGCACTGTCGTCAGCCTTGTCCGATATAGCTCGAACCACCAGATAAGGAACTTTGTTAAGCACTGCGACATGTCCAATAGATGCTCCCTCCATCTCGGCACATCGTCCTCCAAACTCAGACACCAGCCATTCCTTCTTGTTCTTGCTTGATATGAACTGATCACCACTGACTACTCGGCCGGTAAACACCTTCACATCAAGTCCGGCAGTCTTGGTTGCTGCCTGTGCGATCTCTATGAGTCTCTTGTCCGTATCGAATATACTGGTCTCTGTATCCGGAATCACCCCCGGTGCATATCCAAGTGCAGCCACGTCCATATCATGTTCCACTGTATCTGTGGCCAAAACAATGTCTCCTATATCAATATCTGCATCAAGAGATCCCGCTATGCCAGTGTTGATTATCGCATCCACATCAAAAATATCTATCATAGACTGTGTACACATAGCAGCATTCACCTTTCCCACGCCGCACTTTACAACCACCACATCTCTTTCGTGAATCTGTCCTTTGTAAAATTCCATTCCAGCCCTCTGTACAATGTGCAGTCCGGATATCATATCCTTAAGTCTGGCAACCTCATCATCCATCGCTCCTATAATTCCAAGCATAGTGCACCTCCTATATCTTTCCAAATAAATAAATTCTTCTTATAAATGGTATTTTCTTTTTATATTCGCTCATACCTCCACGCAGCACTGCAAACATACTCTGCATAGTATGATCTCCGCTTACAGTCATTTCTTCCGCCACATCAGCAACCGGTACTCCGATACGATCCGGTGCTTCCCTGTACAGCACAAACTCGAGCTCCTCTGTCAGGATATCTACAGCCTCATCTGTCATGTCAGGCATCAATATCCTGAGCTGTGCCCTGTGGCTTCCCGCTCTGACAAAATCAGACTCCGCTATTCTTGCATAATCGCACATGTATCTGTAATATGCAACTATATTTTCACGAATATCGTTCCCATTGTAACTGTGAATGCGTATGATTTTACGGTACATAACCCTTCCAACGAATATCACAGCTATAAACAAGATAATACCCGCCAGACCATATATGATCCAGCTATATCTATTTAACGAAAACGATGTTACATTTGTCCCATCATAACCATCTTGTCCATCTCCGGAATCTCCAGCAAGCCACCTTCCGATCCTGCTCCAGAAATCCTGTGTATTTTCGTCCTCATCCTCACTAGATGGTGGGGTGAGTTCTACAACCTGCCATCTGCCGTCCATAAACGCTTCGATCCATGCATGCGCAGCGTTGTCTGTGACATTCACCTGCACAACAGCAGTTCTACCCAACTCCGATTCTCCTCGAAAGTAGTCTTCATATCTGAACGATGACTCATCTAAGATCTCTGAATCTACAACATCGGTATAGTCAATAACATACCCTTCAATATAACGTGCAGGGATTCCAAGATAACGCAATATCAAGGTTCCCGCTGTCGCATAATTGGCACACAAACCTTTACGCGTTGTCTGAAGGAAGTAATTCACATAGTCCTCCTTCCTGGGTGTAGCCCCAGGATGCAGAGTGTAGGGATAATTCGTCTCAAAATAACTATACACCTTCTGTATCTTGACATCCACGCTGTCTGTCTCCTCTATACCGGCATTTTCACAGAATTCCGCAACAACCGGAATATTTATCTCAGGTATATCCAGGTACTTTTCATCCACTGACTCCAGCATTGGTTCAGACTGAACATAGGGACTGTATTCTACAATAAGTGCATGAGTATTTCCATCATATTCCCGAATTGCAGATATATCAGTTTTATTCAGATCTGTCATCGCCTTTTTGAGATCATCATCATAACTTGTGTAATATGGATAATACAGTAGGTCATTCATTCCATCCACATTCTGGATGTACATTTTTCCGGTTGGAATATCAGATGTATCACTATCTGTCCCTGCCATCTCGACAGTACCTATGCCATCTGGCGACGGATATAAACCTTCCTTATCGCCGCCCCAGTGATCCCAGCTATACTCATCACCTGTAAATGCCTTCAGATATATTCTATCCGAACTATACGGTGCAAATCTTACAATCAGATCCGTCCCGCCATCGAACGTGACATCCGACACATCTCCGAGTCTTCCGCTGGCCAATCCACCGGTATTTGCAGTTTCTGCCTTCTCCTCGCCTTCCTCCTGTTTCACCTCTT
>USSH01000334.1 GCA_900557435.1 uncultured Coprococcus sp.
GATCCTTCTTCTGGATGTTACACCACTTACACTTTCAATCGAGACAATGGGCGGTATAGCTACCCACCTTATCGAGAGAAACACAACAATCCCTACAAAGAAGAGTCAGATCTTCTCAACAGCACAGGATAACCAGGATGCCGTTGATATCAACGTAGTACAGGGTGAGAGACAGTTTGCAAAGGACAACAAGAGCCTTGGCAGATTCAGACTTGACGGTATCGCTCCAGCAAGACGTGGAGTTCCTCAGATCGAGGTTACATTCGATATCGATGCAAATGGTATCGTAAATGTATCAGCTAAGGATCTCGGAACAGGAAGAGAGCAGCACATTACAATTACATCAGGTACATCACTTTCAGATGATGATATCGATAGAGCAGTTAAGGAAGCCGCTGAGTACGAGGCACAGGATAAGAAACGTAAGGAAGGCATCGAGGCAAGAAATGAGGCAGATGCACTTGCATTCCAGACAGAAAAGGCACTCGGCGAGGTAGGAGATAAGCTTTCAGATTCAGATAAGGCTGGCGTGAAGGCAGACCTTGATGCACTGAGAGCAGCAATAGACAGTACAGATGCAGAGAATATGAGTGAGGCTGACGTTGACAAGATCAAGGCAGCTAAGGATAAACTCATGGAGAGCGCACAGAATCTGTTCTCAAAGCTCTATGAGCAGAACGGTCCTGGAGCAAATGCTGGCACAGGTGCAGGCACACCAGATTATTCAGACGGCGATGTGGTAGACGGAGATTTCACAGAGGTTTAATAATATAGAGGATGAAAGGTAAAGGCTATGGCAGAGACAAAGACCGATTATTATGAAGTCCTTGGTGTTACCAAGGGTGCCTCTGACGCCGAGATCAAAAGGGCATACCGAGTGGTAGCAAAAAAATACCACCCGGATATGAACCCTGGTGATGAGGAGGCTGCAGAAAAATTCAAAGAAGCCGCAGAAGCTTATTCAGTCCTCAGTGATCCTGAGAAACGTGCAAAGTATGATCAGTTTGGTCATGCCGCATTCGATCAGAACGGTGGCGGTGCCGGTGGATTTGGCGGATTTGACTTCGCAGACATGGGAGATATCTTTGGAGATATCTTCGGTGATATGTTTGGAGGTGCAAGCCGACAGAGAAATACAAATGGACCTATGAAGGGTGCAAATATTAAGACGACGATCAGAGTTGGATTCGAGGAGGCTATATTTGGCACTCAGAAAGAGCTGGAGCTGCCTCTCAAGGACGAGTGTGACGTATGTAAGGGAACTGGATCCCAGCCGGGACATCAGCCTGAAATATGTGGCAAGTGCGGTGGTAAGGGACAGGTAGTTACAACACAGCAGTCACTGTTTGGAGTTGTCCGTAATGTACAGACATGTCCTGATTGTTCCGGTTCAGGAAAGATCATAAGATATAAGTGCAGTAACTGTGCAGGTACAGGATATGTAAAGAGCAGAAAGAAGATACAGATAGCTATTCCGCCTGGAGTAGACAATGGAACTAATATCCGTATCAAGGGCAAGGGTGAGCCAGGTATCAATGGCGGCGAGAGAGGAGATCTTACAGTTACGATTCTGGTAGATCGTCATCCAAACTTCCAGAGACAGGAATATAACCTGTACTCATCAGAGCCTATTACATTTACACAGGCAGCACTTGGTGGAACGATCAAGATCAATACCATCGAGGGCGAGGTAGACTACACAATACCACCTGGAACACAGACAGATACACGTATCAAGCTGAAGGGCAAGGGAGTTCCAAACCTTAAGAACCCTACACAGCGAGGAGATCACTATGTAACACTTGTCGTACAGGTGCCAGAGAAACTCACAGAGGAGCAGAAGAAGATCCTCAATCAGTATGAGCAGGCTACGCTTGTGGAGACAAGACCGGCAACTGATTCAGCTGGACCGTTCACATTTGGTGACCACAAGAGAAGAAAGAAAAAATAATTAAAAGCAGGTAAAATAATATATGAAATGGACTAAGCTCACAATAGATACAACATGTGCAGCTGAAGACCTCATAAGCGCCTTCCTCGAAGAGGAAGGCGTTTTGGGTGTTCAGATAGAAGACAATATTCCCCTCACCGAGGAGGAGATGGAGACCATGTTCGTAGATCTTCTGCCGGACGATATGCCGGAAAATGATGGAACTGCGAAGGTGTCGTGTTTCCTGGACGATACATTTGATGTTCAGGATGTGAAGGATAAAGTAACAGCTGAGATAAGGAGACTTTCAGAATTTATTCCGGTTGGAACGGGTAAAATAACAGAGAGTGAGACGAAGGATGAGGATTGGAGAGACAACTGGAAGGCATATTTTAAGCCGTTCAGGCTCTATGACAATATCATCATCAAGCCAACATGGGAGAATGTCCCTGAGGATGCCACTGCTGATGATATCATTATAGAGATAGATCCCGGAACTGCATTCGGAACCGGATCACATGAGACGACGAGGCTGTGCATAGGCCAGCTAAAGAAATATATGAAGGATGGAGACAAGATACTTGACGCGGGAAGTGGAAGTGGTATCCTGTCTTTTGTATGCAATAAGCTTGGAGCAGCCCATGTGCTTGGAATAGATATTGATCCTATAGCTGTAGATGTTGCCGGAGAGAACAGAGATGTAAACAATATATCCGGGGAAGATGTAAGCTTTATATGCGGTAATGTACTTGAAGATGAAAAGCTTGTCGATTCTATAGGGGCAAATTATGATATAGTAGTTGCAAATATCCTGGCCGATGTAATTATACCGAT
>USSH01000335.1 GCA_900557435.1 uncultured Coprococcus sp.
CACGATCCACCTATAGACTTACTAAATGAATATAATGCACTATTATCACCGGAAAGCACATCCTTTAGATATCCAAATAAATCTATGTACTGGTATTCAGCATCCATTGTCGCAAGCGAATTATCGCCAAATGGTGCATAGCCTTTTATCAGAAAAAGGATCCATATAATAAGGAATGTCGCCATTCCTGACGTTATCATCTGGAACCAGTTTTTATCACAGAGCTTTTTCACAATAACACCCTCCCCTAGCTTGACGCAATTTTGTCTTAACTTTTAATATACATCCTATTTCGTCACCTATCATCTTAATTTTTATTACTATATAAATACCTTATTACCTTTATTTCCACATTGTAATCTCTTATCGAAAAAAGAAAATCGGCTGTAAATGACATATATAATCATGTTACAACCGATTTTCTTGTTTAAAACATGTATCTGCTGTCTATATCAAATCCGTGATTGAGAGGTCCGCTGCCTGTGCCAAGATCAAGCATGGCGGCAAGAGCTCCTGATATATATTGCTTGGCCCTGCTCACGGAATCAGCCACATCATATCCCTTGGCAAGGTTTGAAGCTATGGCGCTAGATAAAGTGCATCCTGTTCCATGGGTATTTGAATTATCTATCCTCTCACCTGAGAACCATATTGTGCTATCTCCATCAAACAGCATGTCATTTGCATCGTTTATGCTATGCCCACCCTTGACAAGTACAGCGCATCCATACTTCTCATATATCAGCCTGGCAGCACTTTCCATATCATCTTTGGTCTCGATGGTATATCCGGTAAGCGCCTCCGTCTCAGGTATATTGGGTGTTATGAGTTTAGCAAGTGGAAAAAGTCTTCTTGTCAATACATTTATAGCTTCATCACTTATCAGTTTTGCACCGCTGGTTGCAACCATAACGGGATCGAGTACAACATTCTCCGCCTTGTATAACACAAGCTTATCAGCTATAACATCTATGAGCTCAGGCACCGAAACCATACCTATCTTGACTGCTCTCGGTCTTATATCTGAAAATACAGCGTCTATCTGATCTGCAAGCACTTCAGGTGTTGTATTCATGATAGCTGTTACGCCGGTTGTATTCTGTGCAGTTAGTGCCGTGATCGCGCTCATTCCAAATACACCATTTGCCTGCATAGTCTTGAGATCAGCCTGTATTCCCGCTCCACCGGAAGAATCACTTCCAGCTATAGTTAATACGGGAACAAGGCGGCTTCTGTCAGGCAGAAGGCTGTCCATAAGTTCTGTAAAATCCGAATAATAATATTCGCAGTGAGCCTTGAGATCAGCCTGTCTGTCCTTGCTTGACTCATCGTAAAGTCCCACAACTGTAAAACCAGCATTCTGGGCAGTCTCCGCAGCATGATATGCATCCTCGAACACATACGATCCACCTATATCCGTTCCCATGAACTCTGCAGCAAGCTCATATATCTTCGGCGAAGCAACCTTTCCAACACCTACCTCAGAACACGTGAATATACTGTCGATATACTTCATAAGTCCATTTCTCGAAAGTGCTGCCTCCACATGGCATCTATCCGTTGATGTCGCAACAGTTACCGGTATGTCATATCTCTTCAAAAGCTTAAGAAAATCTCTAACCCCTGCCTTGGGTTCTACCTCATTCGCATAGAAATTTCTCACAGTCTCATTCATGCCTTCTATGATCTCTTCAGGAGAAAGTGCTAACCCATAATGATCACGAATATATTCCGCACCTTTCTGCATAGTCATGGTGAACAACACCTTTTCAAGATTCGGCTCTGCTTTTATCCCCTGTCCTGCAAGATACATCTCACCTGCATGATCCCACATAGGCATAGAATCAAGAAGCACTCCATCCATATCAAATATCGCACCCTTTATATCGCTGATAACTAGTCTTTTCATGTACACCTCTATCTATTATCTACTTAATAAGACGTTACTCTTTTCATTTTAACCGTTAAGGTTTTATTCTTCATAATCCTACATCTACTTCTCAAGCATATTCTCCACAGAAACCTTGAGTTCCTCTGTAGCTTTCTTTATGTCCTTCTGTCCAAATATCGCACTTATAACAGCCACGCCACATATTCCAGAACCCGCAAGCTCATAGACGTTATCCTTTGTTATGCCCCCTATGGCAATAACAGGTATAGACACTGCCTCGCATATGGCTTTCAGCGTCTCATGGCTTACATCATCAGCATCGTCCTTTGAACCAGTTGCAAATACTGCACCAACTCCAAGATAATCCGCTCCATGCTTTTCAGCTATTATAGCCTGTTCAACAGTCTGCGCCGATACTCCAAGTATCTTGTCCGGACCGAGTATTTTTCTAACATCCATGGCTTCCATATCACTCTGACCCACATGAACGCCATCAGCATCTATATCCTTTGCGATACTCACCTCATCATTTATGACAAATGGTACTCCATACTCCCTGCAGAGCTTCTGAATCTCCAGTGCCTCCGCAAGGAAATCCGCTCTGTCCAGATTCTTCTCCCGGAGCTGTACAAATGTTGCTCCGCCGTCAAGCGCTTTCTTCACCTGATCGTACAAAGTTTCATCTCCAAGCCAATACCTGTCAGTTACCGCATAGAGCATAAGTTCTTTTTCACTGCAATTTATCATAGGATACTTCCTTCTTCCATACTTTTAAATCTTCTTTTTATCTTCTTTTTATGTCTTATCCTGAATTATTCACGGAACAGTATCTGAATTGATAACTAT